>DYDC01000016.1 GCA_020718125.1 Methylacidiphilum sp.
CCACCCGCCAAAAAAAGACGTTACAGACTCGCGCGGCGCGAGGCAACGGGGAATTCGGGGCTGCAGCGGACCGCTCACCCCTTGGCGACGATCACCTCGCCCCCCTGTTTTTGCAGCATGGCCACCCGGCTGCGCGGCGTGGCTGCGTCCGCGATGACAGTGTCGAGTTTGTTCAGCGGTGCACAAAATGACATGGCCCGCCGGCCGAACTTCGTGTGATCCAGGCATAACACCACGCGATCGGCGGCGGCCATCATCTTCAACTGTGCCGCCACGATCAACTCGTTGGAATTGGTGAAGCCCTCCGCCGTGATGCCGCCGGAGCTCATGATGGCCAGGTCGGCGTTCGTTTTGGACAGACTCCCTTCCGTGACCGGGCCGAGCAGCATGCCCAGCCGTGGGTAGATGAAGCCGCCCGTGATGGCAGAGTCCCGTAGGGACGACAGAAGGCCGCGTTGCACGAGTCGGATTCTGCCGCCCCTGACGGGGCTTGTTCCTTGTTGCCAGCCCACCCGGCGTTGAAACGCCGGGCTATTCTCGACCGTCCCTTTCGGGACTTGGCGCGGGTGTCAAGTTGCGCCCCTGCCAGCCCGTCATGCCCGAGCGCGATTGACAGGTTATGGCAGATTCTGTAATTATCGCGCACGGTTTGGTAGATATTGGAGGATTCTGATATGGCAGCGCCAGCCCTACAAAGATCGGTGGTCGAGCAGGTCGTGCGGCAAGTCGTCCTCGCGCGTTTCTCGCGCGCCGGCACGGCGGCGCAAGCGTCAGCCGGCCCTAATCCACTGGTGGTCAACGTCAGCGCCCGACACTGCCATGTCACACAGGAAGTGCTTGACGCCCTCTTTGGCGCCGGCCATCCGCTCAAGGTCCACAAGTCGCTTTACCAGGACGGTTCCTTTGCCTCGGAGGAAATGGTGACGTTGATCGGTCCCCGTAGTCGCGTCATCCCCAACCTCCGCATCCTCGGCCCGTGCCGGACGCTGAACCAGGTGGAACTGGCCTACACGGACGCAATCACGCTGGGCTTTGAGGTGCCGCTGCGCCTGAGCGGGGACATCAAAGGCACGCCCGGCTGCATGTTGATGGGGCCGAAGGGTTTTTACGAATTGAAGGAGGGCGTCATCCGCGCCGCGCGGCATGTCCACCTGCGTCCGGACGACGCCGCCTTTTACGGCGTGAAGAACGGCGACCGGATGAAGCTGCGCGTTCGCGGCGAGTGCGGCGGCACGTTGGAGAATCTGTTGGTGCGCGTGGACAAGGCGTTCAAGCTTGAGGTCCACATAGACACGGATGAAGGCAACGGCCTTTGCATCCAACCGGACAGCAAGGTGGAATTATTGAAGTGATCGAAACACAGGAGACAACATGAGCGAAGCAATCGGTATCGTTGAAACAAAGGGCTACGTCGGCTCGGTCGAGGCCAGCGACGCCGCGGTGAAGGCCGCGAACGTCTCGCTGATCAAGACCATACCGAGCGGCGGCGGCATGATCGCCGTCCTGTTCCAGGGCGACGTGGGCAGCGTGAAGGCGGCGGTGGACGCCGGCGCGGCCGCGGCAGGCAAGGTGGGCGAGTTGGTCGCCAGCCACGTCATTCCCCGGCCCAGTTCGGACCTGCTGAAGGCATTCATAAGCTAAGGAGCACACATCATGGCACTGCAAGCAATCGGTATGATCGAAACCAAGGGTCTGACCGGCCTGATCGAGGGCTGTGACGCGGCATTGAAGGCCGCCAACGTCTCGATGATCGGTTGGGAAAGAATCGGGTCGGGCTACGTGTCGGCGTTCTTCCGCGGCGATGTCGCGGCGGTGAAGGCCGGCGTGGATGCCGCGGCGGCTGCGGCGGCGCAGGTGGGCGAGGTTATCAGCGTCCACGTGATTCCGCGCCCGCACGACGACCTCGTCGGCCTCGGCAAGTTCATCGGCGGCTGAAGTTACGCAATACGTGAAGGTCCTCATCGCCAACATCGGCTCGACCTCCTTCAAGTATCGCCTCTTCGACATGACGAACGAGGCGGTGCTTGCCAAGGGCGGCTTCGAACGCGTCAGCGATTACGGCGACGCGATCGAGAAGGCGCTCGCGGAGATGAAGGCTGGTGGCGCGCTCACACGGCTCGAAGAGTTGGCGGCGGTCGGGTTCAAGACCGTGATCGCAAAGGGCGTTCCCGCCTGCGTCGAGTTGACCGAGGGCGTGCTGCGCGACATGGAGGTGATGAACGATGTCGCCCCCTCGCACAATCCGCCCTACATCGCGGGCATCCGGCGGTTCCGCGAGAAACTGTCCCGCACGCCGATGGTCGGCCTGTTTGAGACGGCGTGGAATGCTGCCGCACCAGAAGCTGCGCGTCGTTACGCCGTGCCGGAACAGTGGGCTGACTGGGGCGTGCGGCGTTACGGTTACCATGGCGCGAGCCATCGCTATGTCACCGAGCGCGTGGCGACGTTGTTGGGCAAGAACGATCCGCGCGTGATCTCGTGTCATCTCGGCGGCAGCAGCAGCATCGGCGCGGCGCGCGGCCTCCGGTCCATCGGCAATTCGCTCGGCATGAGTCCGCAGTCAGGGCTGCCGCACAACAACCGCGTCGGCGACCTCGACGCGTTCGCGATCCCGTTCGTGATGAAAACGCGCGGGCTGACGCTGGAGCAGGTCACCCGCGCGTTGAACAAGGAAGGCGGCCTGTTGGGCCTCAGCGGCGTCTCGAACGATATCCGCGACATCGTGGAAGCCGCCAAACAGGGCAACCCGCGCGCGCAACTGGCGCTGGATGTGTTCGCGCACAACATCCGCCACTGGATCGGCGCGTTCCTGCTGCAACTCAACGGGGCTGACGCGATCGCGTTCACGGCCGGCATGGGCGAGAATCTGGCGGCCATCCGCGAGGCTGTCTGCAAGGACCTCGATTGGTTCGGCATCGAGCTGGACGCGCGGAAGAACGCCGCCCACGAACGCGGTCAGGAAGCCGTCATCAGCGCGGACGATTCGCGCGTGAAGATCATGGTCGTGCCCGCCAACGAAGAAATCATCGTGGCGCGCGAGGTGAAGAAACTTTTGGAAGCTAAACGGAAGTGAACAGGAGACACACAATGGCAGAGCAAGCAATCGGAATGATCGAAACCAAGGGCCTCGTGGCGCTCGTCGAAGCGACGGACGCGATGCTGAAGGCCGCGAACGTGCAACTCGTCGGCATGCAACAGGCCGGCAGCGCGCTGGTCACAAGCGTGGTCGTCGGCGACGTGGCCGCGGTCAAGGCCGCAACCGACGCTGGCGCGCAGGCGGCGAAAGCCATCGGCGAGGTCATCAGCGTTCACGTCATCGCCCGCCCGCATGGCGAAGTCGCGGCGGTGTTGCCGAAGGCGAAGGCCGCAGCGAAGAAGTAATTCGTAATGCGTAATTCTGGTTTTACGCATTACCCACGACCATGTTTCTAGGCAAAATCGAAGGCTCGGTTGTCGCCACGAAGAAGGACCCGCATTTCGAGGGGCGCCCCCTCCTGCTTGTGCGGCCCATGCTCGTGGACGAGAAGGACCACGCCCGGTGGAAACCCGGCGTGAATACCATTGTGGCGGTGGACACCGTCGGCGCCGGTGAAGGCGAGATGGTGATGTTCACCCAGGGCGGTTCCGCCCGGCGCGCCCCCGGCTTGCGCGACACGCCGGTGGACTCCGTCATCGTCGCCATCGTGGACACGGTGGATGTCGAGGGGAAAGTCATCTTCAAAGCCGGCCAATCGAGGTAACGTTTCATGAGTGCAGCTCCCGCGATTAACGAACAACTCATCCGCGGCGTGGTGGAGGAGGTGCTTGCGCGGATCGGTCGGCGTTCCCCCGCGGACGCGCCTACAGCCACCGTTTCGGCGCCGATCCCGGCGCAGAAATTCGCGCTGACCAGCGCCAGCCAGCGCAACTACGGCGTGTTCTCCGACGCCAACCATGCTTGCGAGGCTGCTGCGGCCGCCCAATTGCAACTGGCCACGGCGGGTGTCGCGGGCCGGCGAAAGGTCGAGGAGATCATTAAGACCCTCTGCAAGACCCACGCCGAATCGTGGAGCAAGCTGGAGCTTGACGAAACGCGACTTGGCCGGCTTGACCACAAGATCGGGAAACTGCAGGTCATCAAGAACGTGCCCGGCGTGGATTTCCTTGAACAGGCGGTGCACAGCGGCGACGCGGGGATCAGCGTGGACGAGTGCGCGCCGTTCGGCGTCGTCGGCGCGGTGACGCCTTCGACGCACTCGATTCCGACGATCGCCTGCAACATCATCAACATGGCCGCGGCGGGAAACGCGATCGTCTTCAACGCGCATCCGAGCGGCCGGCACTGCGCCGCGAAGGCCATCCGCGCGTTCAACGAAGCCATCCACGCCGCGCTGGGCATCGAGAACCTCGCGTGCGCCGTCATGCCGCCGACGATGGACAGTTTCAAGACGATCTGCTCCAACCCGCAAATCACCATCCTTTGCGTCACGGGCGGGCCGGGCGTCGTGGCGGCGGCAATGGCATCGGGCAAGCGCGCCATCTGCGCCGGGCCGGGCAATCCACCCGTGGTGGTGGACGAGACGGCCGATTTCGACAACGCGGCGCGCTCGATCATCTTCGGCGGCGGTTACGACAACAACCTTCTCTGCATCGGCGAGAAGGAGGTCTTCGTCACGACGAAAGCGTGGGACAAATTCATCTCCGCCTTCAAGCGCGCCGGCGCGGTTGAACTGAACCCGCGCCAGACCGAGACTCTCTCGAAGGAGGCGTTCACGTTCGAGAAGGGCCGGGGCGCCGGTTGTCCGCATCCGATCCTGAACAAGAAACTCGTGGGCAAGGATGCTTCCGTGCTGGCGCAGGCCGCTGGCGTGAGCGTGCCCGCGAAGTGCGAGATGCTCTTCGGCGAGACCGATGCCGACCACCCCTTCGTCCAGGACGAGCAGATGATGCCGTTCGTGCCGGTCGTGCGTGTGCGCGACGTGGACCAGGGCATCAAGGAAGCCAAGCGCGCCGAGCACAACTACCGCCACACGGCAGTCATCCATTCGAAGAACCTGGACGCGATCACCGAGATGGCGCGTGTGATGAACACCACGCTGTTCGTCGCCAACGGGCCGAGCACGGCCAGCCTCGGCAACGGCGGCGAAGGCTACATGAGCTACTCGATCGCGACGCCGACCGGCGAGGGCGTGACGACGCCGCTGACGTTCACCCGCTTCCGCCGGCTGGCGATGGCGAACTCACTGAGGATTTACTGACCCATGATGCTGTGTCGCATTGACGGCAATCTGACCTCGACCGTGAAGCACAAGAGCGCGGCCGGCTGCCGGTTCCTGATCTGCCAGCCGATCACACCCGACGGCGCGGAGAGCGGGCCGTTGACGGTCGCGGTGGACCCGTTGGGCGCGGCACTGCACCAGCGCGTCATCGTCAACACCGACGGGCGATACATGGGCGCGCTGCTCAATGACGAGCGCACGCCACTGAGTTTCTGCGTCGTGGGAATTTTGGACAAATGAGAATCGGCAAGGTCATCGGCAAAGTGACGCTGAGCAAGCACCTCGACTCGCTCAAGGGCGGGCGCTGGCTCGTGGTCTGGCCGCTCAACCGGCAAATCCTGTCGGGCCAGCCGCGCGTGCCGGAATGGTCGCTGGTCTGCTACGACAATCTCGGCGCGGGCCTCGGCGACACCATCGGTTACGTCGAGGGTCACGAGGCATCCTTGCCGTTCGAGACCGACACGCCCGTGGACGCCTACAACACAATGATCGTGGATTCGCTCAACTACACGCCTCCAAGGAAGCAATGAGAACGGTCATCACAGTCAAAGACCTGGCGCACCTCAAGGCGCGCAGCAGCAACGAATACGTTGCCCCGGCCAACGCCATCTTGACGCCCTCCGCCGCCGATTTCCTGCGCCATTTGGGCGTCAGCGTGCGGTTTGACGGTGCCGCTGCCACGAGCCAGCCCCCGGCAAAGAAGCCGGCGGGCGGTGGCGCTTACGTCTCCGACGCGAGCGCGGTGGCTCGCCCAAAAGCAGAGCACGCGAAGCTGTTCGCGTCAAAAGAAGCCCAGGCGATCAAGGACCAGATTTGCAGTGTCGGCCATCGTCTCTGGAAGCGCGAATACGTGGACGGCAACGGCGGCAACATCAGCTTCCGCATCGGCGAGAACGAGGTGCTCTGCACCCCGACGCTCGTGAGCAAAGGCATGCTGACGCCGGAGGACATCTGCCTGTCGGACCTGGATGGAAACCAACTGGCCGGCACGAAGAAGCGGACCAGCGAGATTCTGCTGCACCTCGAAATCATGAAGGCCAACCCGAAGGCCCGCGCTTGTGTCCACGCGCACCCGCCGCACGCCACCGCGTATGCAATCACCGACGCCTGCGTGCCGTCCTGCATGATCCCGGAAATGGAGGTGCTCGTGGGCAAGGTCGGCCGGACGCCTTACGAGACGCCGGGCACCAAGGCTTTCGCCGAAACCGTGTTGCCTGTCTGCAAGGACCACAACGCGATCCTGCTGCAAAACCACGGTGTCATCACCTGGGCCGATGATCTGGAGCGGGCGTATTGGTTCATGGAGATCGTGGACGCCTACTGCCGGACGGTCGTGATCGCGTCACACATCGGCGGTCAGATGACCTACATGTCGCCCGGCAAAGTCGGCGACCTGCTCAAGATCAAGCAAACGCTCGGCCTGCCGGACGCCCGCTACAACTTGAAACCCGCCGACTACTGCGCCTGCGAGTTCCGTCCAGGCGCCGTGTGCGGCACAACCTCGCAGAAGTCTTCAACGGCGGCGGATGGCGAAGCGGAGACGCCGGAAGCGGAAGCCGTGGTCCAGATGGTGACCGACGAAGTGATGCGGGCGCTGGCCCGGTAGCCCCCATGCAGAAGTCACTCGACACGAAGCTGGCCGAAATCCGGAAGGACCCTAACAGCCGCGCGTTCATCCTCGCCGACGCGAAAGACCCGGACATGGCGCGGGGCATTCAGGCGCTCGGACCGGCGATGCGCAGCGATCCGCGCGCGGGCGCCCGGCGGGCGATGAATTCCCCGGAGGCATTCCCCGACAGCGAGATCGGCCATCGGACCGTCGTGGATTTCGACGCGCTCATTCATGCCGTCGTGCAACAGGGCTTGGTGGACATCATGCTGATGTCCGCTGCGACAAGCGAGCGGCTGACGATCAAGGAGCGGCTTTTCGACAACAGCCACGTCACCCCCGCCGCGCGCGCCAACGACACCACCGACATCTGGGTCGTTCGCGACGGGGTCTATCCGAAAGAAGCCTCGCGCCCGTTCCGCAGCGCCACGATTGACCACATCCAGTGCGGCAAGCTGGAGTGCGCGCCCCACGAGCGCGTGCTGGGCGCGAACCTCGGCCTCTACTCGGTCACGTTTGTGAACAACCTCGAACGCGACATGGAAACGCTGCGCGAGTTCAAGCGGTTCCGCGAAGAGGCCGAGCGGCGCGGATTCCGTTACTTCCTGGAGATCTTCGACCCGAACGTCCACAGCGGCATCCCGGTTGAAAAGATCGGCGCGTTCGTCAATGACAGCATCGTGCGCTCGCTGGCGGGTGTGACCGGACGCGGTCGTCCGGTGTTCCTGAAGATGGTCTATCACGGCCCCAAGTTCACCGAGGAGTTGGCGAACTACGACACCACCATTCCCGTCGGCATCCTCGGCGGCGGCGCGGGCACCACTTACGATGCGTTCAAGCTGATCGCCGAGGTGCAGAAATACGGCGCACGAATCGCCCTCTTCGGCCGGAAGATCAACAACGCGGAGCACCAGCTCGCGTTCATCGAGATGTTGCACCGCATCGTGAACGGGAAGATTTCACCGGAGGAAGCCGTCCGCGCCTACCACGGTGTTCTGCAAGGACTCGGCATCAAACCACATCGGTCATTGGACGAGGACATGCAGCTCACCGACACCTCGATGAGCTACGCTGAGTCGGCAAGGATGGTCGTGACACGCAAGGTGTCTGGTTCTGTAGCGGCGGTCTCTGACCGCCGGGAAATTGGACGCAAGACTGCCGGCGGTCACAAACCGCCGCTACAGGTAAGCGCGCCGCAAGCCGACAACGCTTCCCCCATCCTGCCCGACGGTAAGCCCGACTTCAGCCGAATGACCAGCGCCCAGCGTGTCGCCTATCACAGGCTGCGGCTCGACAGGAAGCTGGGCGTCTCTCGTGGCACTTGAGCAGTTGCGCCGCGGTTGAAATCCCGCTGTCTGCACGCGCCGCAACATCTCCGTGACCGCTTCCCGCCGTTGACGCTGTCTGCCGCTTTGCCCTACACTGCGCGGCATGAGCGCGATTGCCGAGTATCTCGGAGCACTGCGGGCAAACATCAAAGAAGGCGACTACACCGAGCACACGCACCGCCCCGCGCTGAAGGCGATGCTTGAAGCAGTGGGCAAGGAAGTTGTCGCCACCAACGAACCGGGGCGCATTGTCTGCGGCGCTCCTGACTTTATCATCACCCGCAACAAAACCCCGCTCGGCCACGTCGAGACCAAGGACATCGGCATCAACCTCCAGGAGATGGAGCGCGGCAAGGGGCCGAACGGCGACCAGTTCCGACGCTACAGCGGCGCGCTGCGCAATTGGATTCTCACAGACTACTTGGAGTTCCATTGGTTTGTGGATGGCGAGAAGCGGATGACCGTCTGCATCGCGGAACTGGACGCCAAGAAGAAACTCAAACCGACGGGGGACGGCGAAGAAAAGCTCGCCCAACTTCTGGATTCCTTCTTTAAGCAACCCGCCCTCACCGTGGGCACCGCGCAAGAGCTTGCCCGGCGCATGGCCGCCATGACCCGCAACGTCCGCGACCTCATCATCGGCACCTTCCAGCACGAGCAGGAAAAAGGCTGGCTGCACAACTGGCTCACGGCTTTTCGCGAAACGCTCATTCCCGACCTCGACGAAGCACAATTCGCCGACATGTTCGCCCAGACCATTGCCTACGGTCTCTTTGCCGCCGCGGTTCACGCGCCTTCCAACGAGGATTTCGCCCGCAAGTCCGCAGCCTGGGCCATCCCGAAGACGAACCCCTTCCTCCGCAAGCTCTTCTCCGAGGTCGCCGGCCCCGACATGCCGCCTACCATTGATTGGGCCGTGGACGACATTGTGGAATTGCTCAAACACGCCGACATGGTTGCCATCCTCAAAGACTTCGGCAAAGGCAAGGGCAAGGAAGACCCGGTCGTTCACTTCTACGAAACCTTCCTGGGCGCCTACGACAGCCGGATGCGCAAACTGCGCGGCGTCTTCTACACGCCGGAGCCGGGCGTCAGCTACATCGTCCGCTCGATTGACTGGCTTTTGAAAACCCGCTTCAAACGCCCGAAAGGTCTGGCCGACGAAAACACCCTCATCCTCGATCCCGCCGTCGGCACCGCCACCTTCATCTTCTTCGTTATTGCCCACATCTTCCAGAGCTTCGCCAAACAGAAAGGCGCGTGGGACAGCTACGTCGCCAGCCACTTGCTCAACCGCATCTTCGGCTTCGAGATTCTCATGGCCCCATACGCCGTCGCACATCTCAAGATCGGCATGCAACTGGAGCAAACCGGCTACAGCTTCGGCTCCGACCAGCGCCTTGGCATCTACCTCACCAACACGCTGGAGGAAGCCGCCAAACGCAGCGAGCAGATGTTCGCCCAATGGATTTCTGACGAGGCCAACGCCGCCGCCGAAATCAAACGCGATCGCCCCATCCTCGTCGTCCTCGGCAACCCGCCCTATTCCAACTTCGGCATGATGAACAAGGGCGAGTGGATTCAACACTTGCTCGGCGACTACAAGAAGGGCCTGAAGGAAAAGAAGCTCAACCTCGACGACGATTTCATCAAGTTCATCCGCTTCGCCCAGTGGCGTGTCGAGAAGACCGGCCACGGCATCGTCGGCTTTGTTACGAGCAACACCTACCTCGAAGGCCTCACGCATCGCCGGATGCGCGAGTGCCTGATGGAGACCTTCAACGAGATTTTCATCCTCAACCTCCACGGCAGCGCCAAGAAAAAGGAAATCGCGCCGGACGGCTCCAAGGACGAAAACATCTTCGACATCACCGTCGGCGTCTCCATCGCGCTTTTCGTCAAACTGCCGAAGCAGACCGGTTGTCGCGTCCACTACGCTGACCTTTGGGGTTCGCGGGAGAACAAATACAAGGTGCTGTTTGATACCGATGCGGCCTCCACACATTGGAAGGAACTCAAACCCGCTGCGCCGCACTTTTATTTCTCGCCGAAGGATTTCCGAGCCGACGACGAATACAAAGCTGGCTGGAGCCTCGGCGATATTTTCGACGTCTGGCAGAACGGCTTGAAGACCGACCGCGACGAGTTGTTCTTCGATCTCGACCGCGAGACTTTGCGCAAGCGGATGGAGACATTCTATTCGGAAGACTGCGACGAAGCGTTCAAGTCTCAGTATCGCATCGTTGCCTCATCGAGTTACGACATTGAGGCGCGGCGCAAAGAAACCCGGTTTGATGAAACGAATATTCGCCGATGCCTCTATCGGCCATTTGATGTCCGCTGGCTTTACTACAACCCTCAACTCACCAGTCGCCCCGCCTACGAAGTGATGCAGCACATGCTTTCTGCGAACGTCGCGCTCGTCACGACCCGGCAAACCGCGGAAAAGTTTGACGCGCTCTGCACCAACGCGCTCGCCGGGCATAAGTCTGTCGCCGCTTATGACATCAACACCGTCTTCCCTCTTTTTCTCTACGAGACTGAGAAGCGGAAAAAGAGCGAGTGGGGCAAGGCCGTCACGATGGCGTTGTTTGAATCGTCACCGGGTTATCAAACGCGCCGCCCTAACTTCAGCCATGGGTTTATGAAAGCGCTGGCGGAGAAACTGAAGCTGCCTCAACCAGCGCCGCAGGCAATGCCGAAAGGCATCTCCGCAGAAGACATCTTCCACTACGCCTACGCGGTGTTTCACTCGCCGACGTATCGGAGCCGTTACGCGGAGTTCTTGAAGATAGATTTCCCGCGTCTACCGCTGACGGGCGACGTGAAGCTGTTTCGCGCGCTGGCGGCCAAAGGCGAGAACTTGGTCGCGTTGCACCTGATGGAATCGCCGAAGCTGGCGGAGTTCATCACCGAATGGCCGGTGAAAGGCAGCAACGTGGTGGAGAAGGTGCAATACACCGACAACGACAAGCGTGTCTGGATCAACGCGAAGCAATACTTCGGCGGCGTGCCGAAGGCGGTTTGGGAATTTCACATTGGCGGCTATCAGGTGTGCGACAAATGGCTGAAGGACCGCAAAGGCCGGGAGCTTTCCTACGACGACGTGCAGCACTACCAGAAGACTGTCGTCGCGCTCAGCAAGACGATGCGGTTGATGGCGGAAATAGACGCGCTAATTCCAAAATGGCCGATTGCATGAGGGAACGGACTTTCGCCGCCTCATTTCTGCGGCGTGATGATGAACTTGGAGTCGGGCGTTGCCGTGATCTTCACGTTGCCGTCCCATGCGGTGCCGTAGATGGCTTTCACGATGCGCACGTTCCGCCACCCCAAAGCAGGGCGCAGTAAAATCTCCGTGACCTGGCGATGGCCGGCAATGAATCCATCAGGAATCAGGAACCGACCCTGACGACTGCTCATTCTCAGGCGGTCAGTTCACGCATAGACCAAGCGGCCACGCGGCTGAGGGACTGGCGCGCCGTCCTCCTTGGCGGTCTTGATCCAGAGGCGGATGGCGTCCTCGGCGTTGCGGATGGCACTGGGCCGGGTCTTGCCGTGGGCCATGCAGCCGGGCAACTCCGGCACTTCGACAACGAAGGCGCCGTCCTCGTCGCTCCACCAGACAATCATTTCGTAGGTCTCGCTGTTCATAACAGTTTGTAGCTTGCCAGAGTTTTTCGGACTTGTCGAACTTGATACGGTTTGGCTTTGGCGCCGTCGCGCTGGAGGTTGAGCCGCTCGCGCACACCGGGACGGGTGAAGATATGGTGGCTGCCCTGGGTGCGCATCCGGAAGCCCTTGGCCTGTAGCAAATGGCAAACTTCCTCGAAACGGAAGTTGGCATCGGATTCGCCGCGCAGCAGCTTTTCGACGGTCTTTTCGACGCTCATGCCGGGGTGACGATGCTCATTTGAACGGCAAGAGCCGGTGATTTGTTCACGCCGCTATCTCCGCAGCACCGCGTGAAACGCAGTGAACCACGTCGGACGTGGCAAGCATTGATCAAGTCGTTCATTGATGGACAGAGTGTCGCGCCGACCGGAAATGCCGGCAAGGATTTTCTAGTGGCGTGCGGACGGCGGGCGGTGGCATCCTCCGCGTCTGTGAAGAAGTTGGATTAACATGACCTCCATCGAACGCACCATTCAAGTCAGCTACCGGCACCAGGTGCATTTTACCGAGCATGTGTTCGCGCCGGAGAACACGCTGCTGAAACGGGTGCTCGCCGACGACAGCGACGCTGCCCCGCGCAAGGCGCTTGTCGTGCTCGACGAGGCTCTGGCCAAGGCCCAGCCCCACTTGCCACCGCAGATTGAAGCCTGCTTTGCCAGCTTCGCCCATGTTCTGAAACTCGTCTGCCCGCCGTTGATTTTCGAAGGCGGCGAGCGCACAAAGAACTCCTACTTCCACATCTCCGAGTTGCAGTCACAACTCGACCGCTTCCACATTGACCGGCATTCCTACGTATTGTGCGCAGGGGGCGGCGCTCTGCTGGACATGGTCGGTCTGGCCGCGGCTACGGCCCACCGCGGCGTGCGCATGGTGCGGCTGCCTTCCACGACATTGAGCCAGGCGGATTCAGGCGTTGGCGTGAAGAACGGCATCAACGCTTTTGGGAAGAAGAACTTCATCGGCACGTTCGCGCCGCCGTTTGCGGTCATCAACGACTTCCGTCTGCTCGACTCGCTGCCGCCGCGCGACAAGCGCGGCGGTTATGTCGAGGCGGTCAAGGTGGCGCTGATCCGTGACGGCGCGTTCTTTGAGAGTGTCGAGCGCGACGCCGACAAGCTGGCGGCGTTTGACCCGGCCACGATGCGGCGCGTCATCTGCCGCTGCGCCGAATTGCACGTGAACCACATTGCCACGTCGGGCGACCCGTTCGAGTTCGGCTCGGCGCGCCCGCTCGATTTCGGCCATTGGTCGGCGCACAAGCTAGAACAACTCTCGCAATACACGCTCCGCCACGCCGAGGCCGTGGCCATCGGCATCGCCCTGGACGTGGTATATGCGCGCAACGCCGGCTGCCTCGATGCCGCAAGCGCGGATCGTATTCTTGCGCTGCTGGAGCGACTGGGCTTTGAGTTGTTCGCCAACGAACTGATTCATGTGGACTCGGCTGGAGGACTGATGGTGTTGCGCGGGCTGGAGGAGTTTCGCGAGCACCTCGGCGGTCAACTGACGGTCACGATGCTCAAGGCCATCGGCGAGGGCTTCGAGATTCACAATATCGAGAAGTCGCAGGTCGTTGCCGCCATCCGCGAACTTGAAGCGCGCCAGAGGCCGTGAACCTTTTCTTCCGCACATACGGCCAGGATCAAGGACAGCCGCTGATCATCCTGCATGGTCTGCTAGGCTCGTGCGACAACTGGCACACGCTGGGCAAGCGGTTTGGCGAGCGGTTCCGCGTCTTCTCGCTTGATTTACGCAACCACGGGCGTTCGCCGCACACGGATGAGTTCGACTACGCGGTCATGCGGGACGACGTCCGCGAGTTCATGCAACAGCAGGGCATCAAATCGGCTTCGCTGCTCGGTCACTCGATGGGCGGCAAGGTGGCCATGCATGTCGCTGTCACGTATCCGGCCCTCGTCGAGAAACTCGTGGTTGTGGACATCGCGCCACGCGCGTATCGGCCCGAACACCACGAACTCCTGCGCGCGTTGCGCACTTTGAAAGTGGGCGACTTTTCCAGCCGGGCTGAAGCCGAGGAATCCATCGCGAAGGTGATTCCGAAACCCGCGACACGGCAGTTTTTGCTGAAGAACCTGGCGCGGCATCACGCCGGCGGCTACCACTGGAGAATGAACCTCGAAGCCATTGCCCGCAATTACATGGAGTTGACCAAGGCTGTTGAGACGGATCGGGCATTCCCTGGGCCAACGCTCTTCGTTCGTGGCGGGCGCGCCACTTACGTTCGCGATTCTGATGTGGAATTGATCGGAAGGATGTTCCCGCGCCATCAACTCGCAACGATCCCTCATGCCGGCCATTGGGTCCATGCCGACGCGCCGGAAGAGTTCGCAGCCGCCGCGCTCGGCTTTCTGGCGAAATAGATGTGTCCCGCCGTGGCGCGATTGTCTGACTGCTACTTCTTCCGTTTCGGCGGGCCGTGGATAGCTTCTCCGTGCAAGGCGTGGGCGGCTTCCATCCAAGCTTCCCCGAAGGTCGGGTGGGCGTGAATGGTGCGGCCGAGTTCGGTCGTGGTGAGTTCGGCGCGGATGGCGGCGGCGGCCTCGGCCACCAACTCGGTTGCGTGCGGGCCGACAGCGGCGGCGCCGAGCAACTGGTCGCTCTTGGCATCCGCGATCCACTTCACAAAACCGTTCGTCTCCCCCACGGAGATGGCACGGCCCAGACCCGCAAAAGCAAACTTGCCCGTCTTTACGGCGCGCCCCAGGTTCTTCGCCTCCTCCTCGCTCAAGCCGGCTGTGCCGACTTCGGGGACTGTGAAAATCACATTCGGGACGATGCTTTCGTATTTCTGCAGCTTCTGCCCGCACGCATTGCCCGCGGCGACAACTGCCTGCGAGGTCGCGTTGTGGGCGAGCTGGATGCGGCCGTTGACGTCGCCGATGGCGAAAATGCCCGCCACATTGGTCCGGCCAAAATCATCCACGGTGATGAAGCCGCGCTCGTTGAGTTTCAATCCGGCGTTCTCTGGCTTCAATCCGTCCGTCACCGGCTTGCGACCGATGGCGCTCAGCAGCAACGCCGCCTCCACCGTCTCGTCGCCACGCTTTCCGCGCACGCCCTTGTTGTCGGCGGTAATCTTCTCCAGCGCCTTGCCCGTCAACACGCGAATGCCCAGTTCCTTTTCCATGTGCGCGCGGACCGTGCGCCGCACGTCGCCGTCGAGCAACAGCAGGATGTCTTCAAGCAACTCAACGATGGTCACCTTCACGCCCAACTGCGCCGCCATGCAGGCCAGTTCGCAGCCGATGAAGCCGCCGCCGAGCACGATCATCGTCTCGGGCAGCTTGTCCATGTCGAGAAACGCGCGGCTTTCAACGGCGCGCGCGTGTTTTGGCAGGAAGCCGGGCATCACGGAAGTCGAGCCGGTGGCAATGATGGTCTTCTTCGCGCCGATGACGGTCGTCCCATCCTGTGCGGCGATCTCAATCGTGTCACGGCTCTTGAACGAGGCGGTGCCGGAAAACTGTTTCACGCCGTTGGCGGCGAGCAACTGTTTGATGCCGCCGCGCAGCGTGCTGACAACCTTGTTCTTGTGCGCGGTCATGGCGGCATAGTCCACCGTGGCGCCCTTGACCTTGATGCCGAACGCCTCGGCGTGCTCGATGCCGGCGAAGACGTGGCTGGCGGCGATGAGCGCCTTGGTGGGAATGCAACCCCAGTTCAGGCAGGTGCCGCCCAGTTGCTCCTTTTCGATGATCGCGACCGACGCGCCCAGTTGCGCGGCGCGGATGGCGGCGGGGTAACCGCCAGGCCCCGCTCCGATGACGACGATATCAAAAGTATCCATGATTAGTTGTTCTCCGTTTTGAGTTTTGATTGTGCTTCGGTGATGAGGGAAATCAACTGGGCCTTGCGCCCAGGCGGCTGGTCGGCGGCGGGCCAGAGTTCGTTCAGCGTTTCAGCGGGCGATTTCGGCGAGGCCAGACTCTCCATCGCCGCAGCAGCGCCGAGCGCAAAGCGCCGCGGCTGGACGCCCGCATCGAGCGCGAGACGCATCGTGCCGATGAGGCGGTCGTCCCAAGCGAGCTTGCGGCGCGGGTCTCGGACCACGCGCTCGATGAGGTCGCGCAGGTAAGGGTTCGTCATCCGCTCCAGCAGATCGTCCGCATAAGCCTGGTAGCCGGCCGGCGTGAACAGCGGGTCGAGTCCCTTGTGCCGCGCGATCATCGCGGCGCCCGATTCCTCAAGGAACGCCTCGCGCGCGAGCGCCAGAAGCGTCCGGTCGTTGCGAACGTCGGACATGAAACGGCGGCCTTTGCGCCGGGCGAGATAGCCGATGAGCGCGTGTGTGGCGTTGTGGCCGTAGAGCTTGGCTTCCTCGAACGGCAGCAGGTCGGGTTTCTCGATGAAGACCTTGATGCCACGGTTGAAGTCCGGCAGGACGATTTGCGTGATGAGAATGCGGTTGAACTCCTCCACCAGCAGCGCGCGCGACGCGCCGTCGGTGAGACAGGCGAGCTTGTCGCTTTTGATCTGGGCCGGGTCGGTGACGACGCCGCTCATCTTGCCAATGACAGTGTTGAGAAACAGGATCCGTTGGCCGGCCTTGGCGCGCGTGGCGGCATCGAGAGGTTTGTCGCAGGCGGCTTGAAGGATTTCAGCGGCGTGATTGTGGTTCTCGGCGGCATAGACGATGCAGGCGGGCAGCGACGCGTCGGCGGTCTTGCGCCGGATGGCTTCAACAATGAGGCCGGCAATGGAAGGCGCGCCGCGCGTGAAGAAGTCCGCGCTGGGCAGGGCCGTGCAAATCTCCGATGCCTCAGCCAATGCGGCAGCCAGTTTCGCCGCGTCATCCAGCACGAGCGGATTGAAGATTTCGATGCCCGGAACTTCGTGGACCTCGATGCCCGTGCGGGTGGCCACGTTGACGCGATAGCAGCCGCCGGAACGCCGCACGGCCTCGACGACCTCCGGGACGACTTCCGCGACGACGAGACGGCCGAAGTTCCCCGAACGGTGCGCCTCGTAGAGGAACAGGCCGCCCTGAATGGCGCCAAAGCCGAAGCCAACGAAAGTGCGCTGAGTTGCGGTGCTCATCGGTCGTTGGAGTTTACGGCTGGCGCTCAAATGGATTCACCAGCCGCAAGCTGGTGTGGGCGAAATCACCGGTGTTGCGCGTCGCGACGGCCAGTTGATAACGCCGCGCTGTCGCGGCCAACAGGCAATCCACCACTGGCATCGGGTGGCCTTCGATCTCCATCTCACGGGTTAAGCGGCCCCACTCCTCAGCGACGCGGGGGTTCACCGACAAGATGCGTCCTTCCATGATGCGCGCCGTCTTCTGCAACCACGCCTCCAAGTCGCGCCGGCGTTTGCTGTTCAACGGCAGTTTCTGGATTCCATACACGATCTCGCCGAGGACAACGACACTGGTGTAGAGGCGGGATTGGTTGTTGTGGAGCCACTCCACAACTTCTGGAACAGGCGACTGTCTCGTGGGGTGCGTCAGGACGTTCGTGTCCACGAGGTAGTTCATAGTTCGACACGGCGCGTCGGTTCGACCCGGCGTGGGGGTTGCTCCAAACAGCCTTTAACCGGACAGGCCAGAAGATGGTCCAGCAATCCCGCGTTGGCGGATCGGCGCTGACGGCGAACCAGAATCAAGTCCGGGTCGTCCTCATCGAGGGCAACATCGAATCGCTCGCCCGCCCGCAGCTTCCGCAGGTCGCGCAGCTTCTTCGGGATTGTCAGTTGTCCCTTGATGTCCAATACGGTCTTCATGCCCCTATCATCCGCGTTTTCAGCAGACTGTCAACGCGCGTTAAGACCTGTGTTCCTACGAAGCCAGCATCTTCCAGAGTTCAATGTTTTCCAGCTTGGCCTTGACGGCGTTGGCGAACTGCGCGCCAACCGCGCCGTCAATGAGCCGGTGATCCACCGACAGCGTCATCTTCATGATCGAGCGGACGACCACCTTGTCGTCGCGCACCACCGGCTGTTTCATGGCGCTGGCAATGGCAAGGATGCCGCCTTCGCCGGTGTTGATGATGGCGTGGAAGTTCTCGACGTTCATCATGCCCATGTTGGAGATGGTGAACGTGCCGCCGCTCATGTCATCGGGCGTGAGTTTGCCCGCGCGCGCCTTGTCGGCGAGCTGCTTGGAAAGCGCGCAGATTTCCATCAACGTCAGTTGCCCGGCGTTGCGGATGACCGGGACGACGAGGCCGCCCTCGATGGAGACGGCAAGGCCGAGGTTGACGTGGCCGTGCCAGCGGGTGCTCTTGCCGTCGCAACTGCTGTTGACGACCGGGAACTCCTGCAGGGTCAGCACGACCGCTTGTGAGATGAAGTCGGTGACCGTGTGAGGCGCGCCGGCGGCCTTGAGCTGGTTGCGATAGGCGATCAGGCCGGTCATATCCGCGCTGACCGTCACGTAGAAATGCGGCTGGGTGACGATGCTCTGCGTGAGGCGCTGGGCAATGACCTGCCGCATGCGGTTCATCGGCTTCGGACGCTCGGCCAACGCGCGTTCCACGTCGGCAACCGTGATGCGTCCGGAATCGCCTGTGCCCTGAATGGTGAGGATGTCGAGTTTCTCCTTCGCGGCCACCGTCTTTGCCGTCGGGGAAATGCGAAGCTGATCGTAGTTGTGCGCGGCGAGGTGGGCTTTGACGTCCTTCTCCACGATACGGCCGTCCGGGCCGGTGCCTCTGATGTTGGCTGCGTCAATAACGCATTTCTCAGCCAACGAGGCCGCGCGGGGACTGATCTTCAGGCGGCCCGGCGCCGCAGGGGCAGCAGGCTGCGGGGCCAGCACAGGCGCGACGGGTGCGGTGACTGCTGGCGCTGCGGCGGCGCGTGGCGCGGGCGCCGCAGGCGCCGCAGGGGTGGGTTTGGCAGCCGGCGCCTGCTCCGCTGCTTTGGGAGCAGGCGGGGGCGCCGCAGTAACTGCGGGAATCGGTTCACCGGGATTGCCGATGAACGCGATGGTGGATTGCACCGGGACAGCGACGCCCGCAGGCACGACGATCTTCAGCAGCGTGCCCTCGGCGAAGCTTTCGACCTCCATCACGGACTTGTCGGTCTCGACGTGAAAGAGGATTTCGCCCTTCGCGATCTTGTCGCCTTCCTTTTTGCACCATTCGGTGATGGTGCTCTCTTCGGTCATCTGACCGAACTTCGGCATGGTAATGGGAGTGGCCATGTTAAACCTTCAATTAAGTTCGGAGCTTGTCCTCACAGAATCGCATTCGCCGCTGCGAGCAAGTCGTTGACGTTCGGCAGGAAC
>DYDC01000319.1 GCA_020718125.1 Methylacidiphilum sp.
CGAGGTCCGCGCCGCTCATCTCGCGCCCTTGCATGACCATGATGTCTGTCATGGTGCATACGGTAAGACCCGCATCCCGCCCGAGTTCAGAAAAATAAATTGTTTTGTTGTTGCATTCGTTGGGGGGGGGTAGTCTAGGCTTCATCAAAGGTGACACCATGGTGGTGCTACCTGAGTAGTTACCGACTAAGAAGATTTACCGGGCACTCTATGAAAGCATTGATCACAGGCGGTTCCGGCTTTGTCGGCTCGCATCTCGCCGAGGCGCTGCTGGCGCGAGGCGACAGCGTGTTGGTGCTGGACAACCTCTCCACCGGTTCCATCACCAACATCGCGCACCTGAAGAAGAGCCCGAACTTCGCCTACATCATTGACGACGTGATGAACCGCCGCGTGCTGGCCGAGGCGGTGGACGAGTGCGACGTCATCTACCATCTGGCGGCGGCCGTGGGCGTGCGGTTGGTCGTCGAAAGCCCGGTGCGGACCATCGAGACCAACCTCGAGGGCACGCAAGTGGTGCTGGAGGCGGCGGCCAAGAAACGCAAGAAAGTCCTGCTGGCCTCCACCAGCGAGGTCTATGGCAAGAGCACCAAGATTCCGTTCAGCGAGACCGACGATCTGCTAATCGGTCCCTCCAACAAGGGTCGCTGGTCGTATGCGTGCTCGAAGCTGATGGACGAGTTTCTTGCGATTGCTTTCTGGAAAGAGCGCAAGCTTCCGGTGGTGGTCGCGCGGTTGTTCAACACCGTCGGGCCGCGCCAGACGGGCCGCTACGGCATGGTCATCCCCAACTTCGTGCGCCAGGCGCTGACGAACAAACCGATCACGGTCTATGGCACGGGCCGCCAGCGGCGGGCGTTTGGCTACGTCGGCGACGTGGTCGGCGCGCTCATGGCGTTGATGGACCGGCAGGACACCCACGGCGAGGTGTTTAACATCGGCAACGACCAAGAGATCAGCATCAAGAACCTGGCCCGGCTCATCATCAAGATGACCGGCAGCCGCAGCAAGATCATCCACATCTCCTACGACAAAGCCTACGAAGAAGGTTTTGAAGACATGCAACGGCGCGTGCCCGACCTGGCCAAGATCAAGCGATGGATCGGTTACCAGTCGCGCCACCCGCTGCGCGATATTCTTGAGAGAGTCATCGCCTACGAGCGCGCCCAGCTCAAGCCGTGACGCTCCGCCGCCGCTTGCGCCTCTGCCTTGAACCTTTGACCATGAAGCTGGAACGCCAAATGGACCTGCTGGAGCGTTGGCGGCTGCGCAAGGTGCTGCCGCTCGTCAGGGGACGGTTGTGCGACGTGGGCTGCGGCTACAATAACCTTGTCCGCAACTACGCCGGGCCTGGCGTCGGCGTGGATGTGTATCCTTGGTCAGGCTGCGACATCGTCATCCGCGATGCGGCCGAGTTGCCGTTTCCGGACCACAGCTTTGACACCGTAACTGCGCTGGCGGCACTGAACCACTTCTGCGATCGTCCCGCTGCGTTGCGTGAGATTCACCGCGTCCTGCGGCCCGACGGGCTCTTTATTTTCACAATGATCGGCCCGCTGACCGGCGTCGTCGCTCACATCGTTTTCCGGCAGGACGAGAAAGAACGCGGCGGAATGGACCACGGCGAGAAAGTCGTCCTGGGCCGAAGCGAAATTGCCTGCCTTCTGCAGAGCGCGGGATTCGTTCTGCTCCGACGCATTCCATTTCAGTTCGGCCTGAACGCCGTTTATCTGGCGGGCAAACGTGCGTCGGACACCCTGACCGGTTCGGGCATCGTTTCGAAAGCGAGCGCCTAACGAACATGAAACTCTCCGTCATCATCCCCGTCTATAACGAGCGCTCGACGATCGAGGAGGTGGTCCGCAAGGTGCAGGCCGTGCCGATCGAGAAGGAAATCATCATCGTGGACGACGGCTCGACCGACGGCACCGCCGACATCGTCCGCAACCTTGCGAAGGACGTGACGCAGGTCTTTTGCAGCCGCGTCAACTTCGGCAAGGGCGCCGCCATCCGCGTCGGCCTGACCTACGCCACGGGCGACGCGGTGATCATCCAGGACGCCGACCTGGAGCTGGACCCGAACGAATACATTGGCCTGCTTCAGAAGCTGGAGAGCCGCGAGGCGCAGGTCGTCTATGGCTCGCGCTTCGCCCGGCGCAACCGCAAGGTCAAGCTGGTGCGCCGGCTGGCCAACTGGTTTTTGACCTCTCTGACCCGCCTGCTTTACAACTGCTCGTTGACCGACATGGAGACAGCCTACAAGCTCTTCCGCGCCGACGCCATCCGCCGCGTGCGCCTGCGTTGCATCGGGTTCGAGTTCGAACCGGAGGTGACGGCCAAGTTGTTGCGGCTCGGCTACCGCATCGCCGAAGTGCCCATCACCTACAACCCGCGCACGGAGGAAGAGGGCAAGAAGATACGCTGGACCGACGGCCTGAAGGCCATCCAGTGGCTGGTGAAATGCCGCTGGACGCCGGCCGGCGAACTGGTCACCAAGACGCCTACGGACCCGGGCGCGCCGGGACGCACATCGTGATTTGGGTTTTCCTCGTCGCACTCTTCGCCCGCGTCGCGTTTGTGCTCACGCTCGGCCGGAGCGATCTCTACTGGCCCGATGAGCGGCTTTACGACGAGATTGCCACGGGGCTTCTCAACGGCAAGGGGTTCGTGGCGTCCGGCTACAATTCAACCCCGCTCTGGCCCGCATTCTTGGCCTTGCTCTACAAGGTCTTTGGGCACGACTTCCTGGTCGCGCGCCTCGCCCAATGCGTGCTCGGCGCCAGCACCTGCGCCCTCAGTCAGGCGACGGCCACGCGGCTTTTTGACCATCGCGTCGGGCTTTGCTCCGGGCTGTTGCTGGCGGTGTATCCGCCGCTGGTCTATCTCGCTGGCGTTTTTTACATGGAGAACTTTTATGCCTTCTGGCTTGCCGGGACGGTCTATGCGCTGGTGCGGCTGGGCCAAAGCCCGTATTGGAAAAGTGCCGCGCTGGCCGGTGTGGTTCTCGGAGTCACGGCCTTGAGCCGGTCCGTGGCGTTGGTGTTGATACCGGCGGCGGCCCTCGTGCCGTGGCTTGCGACCGGGGTGCCGCGCGCGCGCCGGGCGGGGCTTGTCGTTGTGATGTGGCTGGCGGCGGCGGCAACGATTGCGCCGTGGACGATCCGCAACTGGCGTGCGTTCCAGCACTTTGTGCCGGTGGCCATGGGCAGCGGCTCGACGCTCTGGCGTGGCAACTGCGAGTTCAGCCGGGGCGATGTGGGGGACCGGTTTCTCAACCCGTTGGACGATTTCTGGAAGAGTCGCGCGCCGGACGACGGCGCGGCGGAGCGAATGCAGCAACTGCGCGGGCGGCTGGCGGGACTCGACGAAGCCGGGGCGGACCGCATCCTCGGTGAGGAGGCCGGGCGCTTCATTCGTGAGAACCCCTTGCATTGCGGCAAGCTCTACCTGAAGAAGTGGCTGGTGCTGCATTCGGCGTTCAGCGAGACGAGGCGGCAGAACGAGCATGTCAACCAGCGGAACCATTTTGTCGCTGCTGCGTCCTTTTATCCGGTGCTGGCGCTAGGGTTGTGCGGCGTGGTCCTGTTCGCGCACCGATGGCGCGAACTGCGCGTGGCGTATCTGGTCTGGGGCACGT
>DYDC01000320.1 GCA_020718125.1 Methylacidiphilum sp.
CAGAAGCAGTCGCTGAGCGACCTCGCGCCGTTGCAGGGGCTGCCGCTGACGGTGCTGGTCTGCGGCAACTCGCAGGTCACTGAGCTTTCACCGCTGAAGTCCATGCCGCTGACCATCCTCAGCGTGGACAACACGCCTGTGAGCGACCTCTCGCCGCTGGCCGGGATGCCGCTGACGATCCTCTGGTGCAACGGCACGAAAGTGACGGACCTCGCGCCGCTGGCGGGAATGCCGTTGCAGGAGTTGAAGTGCGATCCGGCGGTGGCGGCCCGGCACGCGGCGCTGCTGCGCGGGACGAAGACTCTGGCGAAGATCAATGACGTGTCCGCGGCGTTGTTTTGGATGCGGACTCCAGGGAGCGCGGGCGTCCCGCCCGCCGTGGTTGCGCAAGGCACAGCGACGGCGCCAACGACAAGCGTTACAGTTACTTCTCCTCCGCAGACGGCGGGCGGGACGCCCGCGCTCCCAAGGCTGACCCCCGCCACGGTGGGCGTCGCGCGGACGGGTCAGCCGTTTGTGACCGGCATCGGCATGGAGCTGGCTTACATCCCGCCGGGGGAGTTTCTGATGGGCAGCACGCCGGAGGAGCGCGCGTGGGCCAACGCGAACGGGTGCAATCCGAAACACACGAAATATGAGGGCGAAACGCCGCGCAAGACGGCGGTCAAACAAGGCTTCTGGCTCGGCAAGACGGAGGTGACGGTGGGCCAGTGGAAGCTCTTCGTGGCGGCCACCGGCTACGTCACCGACGGCGAGAAGAAGGGCGAGTCGCATTCGTATGATCAGGACAAGGAGGCGTGGGGCGCGGTGGCAGGCGCGAGTTGGAAGGACCCGAAGTTCGACATCAAGCTGAAAGACGATCATCCGGCGTGCTGCATCAGTTGGAACGACGCGGTGGCGTTCTGCGCGTGGCTCAACGAGCAGGAGGCGAAGGCGGGCCGTTTGCCGCCGGGGTTCGAGGCGCGGCTGCCGGGCGAAGCGGAATGGGAGTATGCGTGCCGTGCGGGCAAGGACACAAAGTTCTGGTGGGGCGAAACCAAAGAAGGCGGCGACAACCGGCTGAATTGGAACGGCAAGGGCGACGGCTATGAGTTTGTGTCGCCGGTGGACCACTACGGGGCGCGGGGCCGGAACAAGTTTGGGCTGGCGGACATGCTGGGCAATGTGTCGGAGTGGTGTTTGGACGAGTTTGATCCGGCGGGTGCGCATGAGGAGCCTTACAAAGGAGACCCGTCGGGGCGCGTGGTGCGGGGCGGGACGTTCCGCGGCTCCCCCGGCTTCACTCGGTGCGCCTTCCGCGTGCACTACGATCCATCCTACTCGGATAGCACCGTCGGGTTCCGGGTTGGTGTGGGTCTGTTGCGGTGAGCCGGGGAATGGACGGAGTTCTTGAGTTCTAAAGTTCTATATGGGTGCGCATACGTAATTCGACATAGGCTGCCGGGCTTCTGAAATACTGGACTGCTGTCGCGCCATGACAAGCCCAGGGAGAGGGGCAGGCCGCAAGGCCCAAAACTCTCCATCGGAACTCTGTGGGTAACCAATCCCACCCGGCAAGGCTGGCCACCACCGGAAGCGAGTTTTGCGTCGTCGTCCGCGAGGACGGCACGAAGCGTAAACAGCCAGTGCTAAAGCCGTGTGATTGAGCCTCGAAATAAAGATATTGCTGGAGCCTCCGTAGTCAGCAGGGCGGGGGCCACATCGGCGTGCCGACAAGGGCTAGGCGCGCGGGTCCGGCCGGGGTCTGAGAGCACGGCAAAGGCACAACAGGGTTCCCTGGGAACATGGGAGACCCGCTGGCGTCCTTGGGAGCAAGCACCGGGACGGATGAACCGGTTGAACAACATCCTGGCCTCACTGCGGCGACTTTCACGCGATGAGGAGCGAAGCAACGAAGTCAACCCAAGGTATCCCGGAGCAACGCAACCAACGGAGTTTCGGGGCAAGCGCGGCGGGAGTCTTAGCGGCTTCATACTACCGATGGAAAGCCGGCGAACGGGGCCGCCCGGAGCCGGGGAGTAGGGAAGGAAGCTGCCAGGTTACGGAGCCGTCATTGAGAAACATGAAGGACACACTGAGGTCCGAAAACGTGTTCACGAAACAAGGACGGATAGCGGACATCGCCCGCCAGCAACCGGCGCAGAGGCTGACCGCGTTGAACCACTGTCTGGATGTCGCCTGGCTGACCGAAGCCTACCACCGCGTGCGCCAAGACAGCGCGCCCGGCGTGGACGGACAGACGGTCGCCGACTACGGCCAGCACTTGGAGGAGAACCTCCGCGAGTTGCTGCACCGGGCCAAGCGCGGCAGTTATGTCGCGCCGCCGGTCAAACGCGTCCACATCCCGAAAGAGGGCAGCGGGGAAACCCGTCCCATCGGGATGCCGACGACGGAAGACAAGGTGCTGCAACGCGCCGTGGCGATGCTGATGGAGCCGATCTACGAGGAGGCGTTCTACGACTTCTCGTATGGGTTTCGGCCCGGACGCTCGCCGCACCAGGGGCTGGAAGCGTTTTGGCAAGCGGCCAGCAGCACCGGCGTGGGCTGGGTGCTGGAAGTGGACATTCGGAAGTATTTCGACAGCGTGGATCGGTCGAAGCTGAAGGCGCTGGTGGGGCAAAGGATCGGCGATGGAGTGGTGCTGAGGCTGCTCAGCAAATGGCTCCATGCCGGGGTGATGGAAGAGGGTCGGCTGCACTATCCCGAAGCGGGCACACCGCAAGGGGGCGTGATCTCGCCGCTGCTGAGCAACATCTACCTGCACGAAGTCTTCGACCGCTGGTTTGCGGACGTGGTGCGGGAACGGATGGAAGGCTCGGTGTTCGCGGTGAGATATGCCGACGACCTGGTGATCGGCTTCACGCATCGGCGCGATGCGGAGCGGGTGTATCGGGTGATCTTCCAACGTTTCGAGAAATACGGACTGAAACTCCACCCGGAGAAGACGCGCTTGGTGGCCTTTGGCCGGCCTGAGAAGGCGGGAGCCGACGGCAATGGGGCGACGGAACCGGGCACGTTCGACTTTCTGGGATTCACCCATTACTGGGGAAAGTCCCGGAAAGGCTACTGGGTGATCAAACGCAAAACTGCGGCCAAGCGGCTGCGGCGGAGCCTGAAGGCGACAGGGGACTGGTGCCGACGTTACCGACACAAGGGGATGTTGGAGCAGTTCCAGACGCTGGTGCGGAAACTGGAAGGGCACTATGCCTATTACGGGATCACCGGCAATGGGCGGAGCCTGAACCAAGCGCGCACCGAGACGGTGAAGCTGTGGCAGAAGTGGTTGCAGCGGCGCAGCCGAGAACCCGGAGCGATGACGTGGGAGCGGATGAGCCGACTTCTGAGGGAAACGTTTATGTTTCCCTATGCGCGAGTCGTCCACTCGATCTACCGAGCGAATCCGTGACCTGAAGAACCGCATGCGGGAAATCCGCTCGTGCGGGTCTGTGGGGGAGCCGGTGGGCAACCACCGGCTCTACCCGGAAGGCGCTGAACTTCCAGTCGTTGTTGTTGTGCCGTTGTTGTGGCGCGCGGTGCGCGCTCGAAATATTTTCTTGAAATTGGTGTTCCGATTGAAGCCCGACGGGGCGAAAGGGAATA
>DYDC01000321.1 GCA_020718125.1 Methylacidiphilum sp.
GAGCCATCCCACGCCGTCGCGCCTCCAGCCCCAACGCCGCCCGCCGTCCGCACAAAATCTCCGTGACCCGTTGGCCGTGCGGCGATATTCTCGCGTCATGCCCGAACAGATTCCGCAAACATTCGAGGAGGCGTTCAAGCGCGTCCAGGAACTCGCCGCCTCTTTCAAGGCGAACGAGCGGCGATACCTCGCCAGCGATTATCAGGAAGCGGAAGTCCGCAAAGACTTCATTGACAAGTTCTGGATGGCACTCGGATGGGACGTGAATCACGACCTCCAGACCAACCCCTACGAGCAAGAGGTCAAGGTTGAGCGCAGCGTCAGCATCGCTGCCAGTCAGAGACGGGCCGACTACGCCTTCTACCTGAAGCCGAATTTCCGCGATGTCCGCTTCTACGTCGAGGCCAAGAAACCTTCCGTCGAGGTCGCCACCAACGAGAACTATTTCCAAGTCGCTCGCTACGGCTGGAACGGCAATACGCCGCTCGCCGTCATTCAGGACTTTCAGCAGTTCCACGTCCTCGATTGCCGCTATAAGCCGAAAGTGGAAACGATTCTTGAGCGCGCCGTCGCCACCTACCACTACGAGGACTACGGCAATGCGGAGAAGTTCAAGGAAATCTACTGGCTGTTCTCCCGCGAGGCCGTTGCGGGCGGTTCGCTGGAGAAACGCGCCGCAGAATTGCCCAAGCTTCGCGGCAAAGGCGCGCAACGCGCGGGCATCGGAGCCGCGAAGCCTGTGGACGAAGATTTCCTCGAAACGCTCGACGGACATCGCACTGACCTCGCCCGCGCTTTCAAGAAGCACAATCCGCGGCTCGACAGCGAGACGCTCACCGAACTGGCCCAGCGCACGCTTGACCGTCTCGTTTTCATCCGGTTTTTGGAAGACAAGGGCATCGAAGCCCAGAGGCTCGTGGAGAAGTTCGGGGCCAAGGGCGAGGCGTGGGAAGATTTCGTTGCTGTTTCGCGGCGGCTCGACGGCATCTACAACGGCATCGTCTTCAAAGAACACGCGATTCTCGACAAGCCCGCCTTCCGCGTGGACGAAGAAATCTTCGGCGAAATCTGCCAACGGCTGACGGCGGCCACCACGCCCTACGATTTCAACTTCATCCCCATCCACATCCTCGGCTCGATCTACGAACGATTCCTCGGCAAGGTCATCGTTGCCACCGACAAGCGCGTTCGCGTCGAGGAGAAGTCGGAAGTGCGAAAGGCCGGCGGTGTCTATTACACGCCGGAGTATATCGTCCGCTACATCGTCGAGAACACCGTCGGAGAGCTTATCGCCGGCAAGAAGCCGGAGCAAATTGCCGAGATGCGCTTCGCCGACGTTGCCTGCGGCAGCGGAAGCTTCCTGCTCGGCGTCTATGACCTGCTCCTGCAACACCACGGCAACTACTACAACGGACTTGCGGAAACCGATCGCGCCCGCGCCGTCAAGCGCGGCGACTGCGTCGAGCGCGACGGCAAGCTCTACCTCTCGCTCCGCAAGAAACGCGAAATCCTCGCCAACAACATCTACGGCGTGGACATTGACCCGCAGGCGGTCGAGGTCTGCCAGCTTTCGCTCTACCTGAAGCTCTTGAAGGACGAAACCACCGTCAGCGCCATTGAGCACCAGATGGAGTTTCACGAGACGCTGCTGCCGCCGCTGCACAAGAACATCGTCTGCGGCAACTCGCTCATCGGCCGGGACATCTCCGAAGGCCAGCTTTTCAGCAGCGACGAGGAGCGCAAACTCAACCCGATGAATTTCGAGCACGCTTTCCCGCACATCTTCGGGCCGAAGGATGCGCCAGGAATGGTTCGCGAAGCGGAGCCTGCTTATGAGGTTGGACGCGCCTTCATGCGCGAAGGCGGGCGGCGGGCGCATCCGGGCGCACCAATAGAAACCCGCGGTTTCGACGCCATCGTAGGGAACCCGCCGTATGTCCGGCCCCACAATTTGTCGCCGACTGAGAAGCAATACTTCTGGAAACACTACAAGAGCTTCACCCACAAGTCGGACCTCTACTGCTGTTTCATCGAGAGAGCGACCGCGATCCTGAAGCAGGGCGGCATGTTTGGCTACATCGTGTCGCATGGGTGGCTGAGGCTGAACAGCTTCCAAGAACTCCGAAAGCTGTTTTTGGAAAACTATCGCATTCTCCAACTCGTTGAATTGCCTGAGAAGGTTTTCGCGGATGCGCAGGTGACGACCGGCATTTTCGTTGTGCAGAAGGATGTCACCGCAGACCGGAACTCGACGGCGATTGAAGTTGTCGCTGGGGAAATCTCCGAAGCTGGTCCCCGCTTCTCCACGAAGAGCCACATTCCCCAAACGGCTTTCCACTCGACTTTCCAGAACGTGTTCGACCTGAGCATCTCACCGGAGACGGAGAAGATTAAGGACAAGATGAAGCTGGGGCCAACCATTGGCAGCAGCTTCCGCGTTTGCTTTGGGCTGAAGACCGGCGACGACGCGAAGTTCCTACACCACACACGAGGGCTGTATCGGGAAGACAAACCCTTGCTGCGCGGCAATGACGTGAAGCGATACGGCTTCAACTACAAAGGCGAGTTTGTCTGGTATGTGCCGGCAAAGATGAGGGCGCACCGCGCGACGGCCCGGCCAGGTGAAGCGGCGCGGTTTGAACAGCCGAAGATGTTGGTCAAGGACACGACGACCGATTTCGCGGGAACGTATGAGATCAAGCGCTACTACGTGAAAGATGTTCTCATCGTCATTCCGCTTGAGGGCCAACAGCCGCCTTATGACCTGCGGTATGTTACCGGGGTCGTCAATTCAAAGGCACTTCGGTTCTTCTATCGCAGCACGTTCAAGACGATTCACGTCCAGTGTGAGGAACTGAGCAGCCTGCCGCTGCCACTATTGGATATGAGCAACGATTCCGACAGAGCGGCCCACGACGAAATCGCCTCGAAAGTGGATGCGATGATCGAAGCCAACGGCGCGCTGGGGAAGGCGAAGACCGACAAGGATCGCAACTTCTACGAAGCCAAGTGCGCGTCATTGGACCAACAGATTGGCGCGTTGGTGTATCGACTCTACGGGTTGACCGCAGACGAAATTGCGATTGTGGAAGGAACCAAAGAATGAAGCGCGACATGGAATTGATTCGGTTGCTATTGCTTGAAGTTGAGCAAGGGAAAGCATCGGCAGGCTTGGAGGCTTACTCTGATGAGCAACAAAGCTACCATGCCGCGCTTCTGGTTGAAAAAGGCTTGGTTGAAGGAGAGGTCGTCCGCAACAACCATGGATTTCCGACCGTAGCTGCGATGATACATCTCACTTGGGAAGGCCACGATTTCTTAGACTCCGCGAGGAACGAGACAATTTGGAAGAAAGCAATCGCTTTGGTTAAGAGCAAGGGTGTCGAGGCGAGCATTGAGTTGATGAAGCAATTACTCGTGCAATTGACCAAGAGCGAGTTGGGCTTGTCGTAGAATTCCCTGCACGCGCCCGCCCGGCTTCATTGTCGCACCGGAAACCCCGCGTTTGCCGTCGCGCAATCGTCCCCTGTCTTGCCTGAGACGGGAGTGCCAGCTTTTGAGACTGACTGCCTGTAGTCAGAA
>DYDC01000322.1 GCA_020718125.1 Methylacidiphilum sp.
GCTGAACAAAGAAACCGTTGTTGTAGTAGAAGGCGTTGTGGCGGTGTCCCTCGAAGCCGTCAATGCCGTTGCCGTCCTGCCCCACCTCGATCTGGCCGACGACCGCGCCATAACCGCCGAGGCCGCCGGAGGTCACCGGCGTCAATCCGTCGCGAACGTAGGGCGCCGACAGGTCAATCGCCCAAACCGACTGCGCGGCCACGAGCCAACACCAGATGGAGTGAATGCGGCGCATGCTCGTGACTTCCGCCCCGGTCCCGGCGTCGGTCAGGGAGTCTCTTCCGCGTAGCTCCCCAAAACCCTGACCAAGTCGCTGCATCGCTCCAATTCATCGAGCGTCCTGGCCACGCCCCGGTCATCCGTGTGGCCGCGGAACTCGATGAAAAACACGCTGGCCCCCTCCGCGCCCGCCACCGACCGCGTCTCGATGTCGATCAGATTGACACTGTGCCGGCGAAACACCGCGAGCGCCGCCTCCAACGCGCCCACGCGGTCGGGCAGCGTGAACAACAAGGCCGTCTTGTCCCGGCCCGTCCGCGGCGCCGGCTGCGGCCCGACGACGAAATGCCGGCCCGGATGCAGTATCTCCGCGCAGATTTTGAGTGCGCCGTCGCGCAGCAGGTCGCAGATGTGAGTTCGCGTGCCATCCTTGATCTGCTCCACCGGCACCACGCCGTAACTCGCCCGCGACTCGGTCAGCGCGGCACACACCTCGGCCATGCCCGGCTGCGACTTGTAACGCAGGCTCGCGCCAAACTTGAAACGAGCGGCTTCGTGGGCCGCCGAACTCTCCGGGCCGGCGTAGGCGATCACCAGTTGCTTCTCCGCCGCCAGCGCCGCGCTCATGATCTCGCGCCAGATCGCCCGCACCGCCGCCTCGGTCAACGGCCCGCGTGTGCGGTCCAACACGCGTTTCAACACCGCCTGCTCGCGGTGCGGCGAGTAGGCGTCCACGCCGCTGCGATGCTTGATCCGGCCGATGTCCACCGCCAGCCGCGTGCGCTCGCTCAGCAGCATCACCAGCCGCGCGTCAATCGCGTCTATCTGCTTCCGCAGTTCGTCCAACGTCATGGGTTTCCCCCCGAAGGCAGCGGCGTCGGTGGGGCAGGTGGCTCTGCTGCCGGCGCTGGCGGCGGAACGGCTTGCTGCTTCTTCGCTTCAAGCCGGCGCAACTCCTCGATCGCCGGCAAATCTTCAAGGTCCCGCAACCCGAAATGCTCCAGGAACGCTTGCGTGGTCCCATACTGGATCGGCTTGCCCGGCAGTCCGCTGCGGCCGGTGATCTTCACCAGACCGCGCTCCAGCAGCGTCCGCAACACGCCGTCCACGTTCACGCCGCGGACGGCTTCCATCTCATTGCGCGTGATCGGCTGCCGGTAGGCGATGATCGCCAGCGTCTCCAGCGCGGAGGGTGACAGCCGCTGCGGCCGGTCCACGTTCAACAGCCGCTTCAGCCACGGCCCGAAATCCGGCTTGCTCACGATCTGGAACCCGCCCGCCACCTCGGCCACCATGAAGCTGCGGTCGTCGTTGATGTAGTCCACCTTCAACTCCTCGATCGCCCCGGCGATCTCGGCCTCCTTCACCCGCTTGTAGCCCGCCAGGGCCGGGTCGGGCTTCTCGTCGCCCCCGCCCGTGAACACGGCGCGAAGTTCCTTCGGACTGAGCGGCTTGCGGGCCGCGAACAACAACGCTTCTATGATGGGTTTGATATTCATGCCGCTGCTTTGACGATCTCGATCTCTCCGAAATGCACGCGCTGCCGGGCGCGAATCTGCTTCAGCCGGATCAACTCCAGCAAGGCCAGGAACGTCGCCACGATCTCGCCGCGCGACGCCGCGTGCGCGAACAAGTCATGAAACCGCACCGCGCCCTTCTCGCTGAGCGTCCAGAGGATTTCCTCCAGCTTGTCACTGACGCTGAAGGTCTCCTCGAAAATCTCGCGCAGGTTCTCCCGCCGGGCGGCGCGCTTGAGCGTCTCGTTGAACGCATTGATCAGGTCGAAGATGCTGATGTCGCCCAGCGGCAGCTCCGCCGAGCCGGTCTCAATCTCCCCCCCGCCGTGGCGCGGGAAAACCTGCTCCTGCATCAACTCCCGTTTGCCGAGGTGCGCCGCCACGTCCTTGAACTTCTTGTATTCCACAAGCTGGCGGATGAGCGCCCAGCGCGGCTCCTCCTCCTCGGTCTCGTCCCGCGCCTGCTGCTCGGCCCGCTCCTCCGCCGGCAGCAACATCCGGCTCTTGATCAACATCAGCGTCGCCGCCATCACGAGAAACTCGCCCGCGATGTCCAGGTTCAGCATCCGCATAAGCTGGAGATACTCCAGGTATTGCTTGGTGACCTTCTCGATGGGGATGTCGTAGATGTCCACCTCGGTCTTCTTGATGAGGTAGAGCAGCAAATCGAGCGGCCCCTCGAAAATCTCCAGCCTGACTTTGTAATCGTTCTCGACCATGGTGTCAGCGCAGTCCCACCGCCTCGCGCGCCGCCGCGAGCGTCTTGTCGGCCTCCACGCGGGCGCGCTCGGCGCCCTGCCGCAGCACGTCGCGGACATGGTCCATGTTCTTCTCCAACTCGGCGCGCCGCTTCCGCAACGGCTCGAAATAGGCCCACAGCTTCTCGAACAGCGCCTTCTTCACCTCGCCGTAGCCGAGGCCGCCCGCGCGGAACCGGCCGGCCATCGCCGTCGCCTCGTCGGCCGTCGCGAACAGCTTGTAGAGCGCGTAGAGATGCGATGTGTCGGGATCTTTCGGCGACTCCACCGGCGTCGAATCGGTGACGATGCCCATGATCGTCTTCCGCGTCGCTTTCTCGTTGGCGAAAATCTCGATCGTGTTGCCGTAGCTCTTCGACATCTTCTGGCCGTCGGCGCCGGGGATGACGGCGACTTCGTCGCGGATCTCCGCCTCCGGCAGCTTCAGGATGGCTCTACCGCCACCGAACTGGAGATTGAACTTCACGGCGATGTCCCGCGTGACTTCGAGATGCTGCTTCTGGTCCTGGCCCACCGGCACCCGGTCGCTCTGGTAGAGCAGGATGTCCGCCGCCATCAACACCGGGTAGGCGAACAAGCCGTGATTCGGCGAGATGCCTTTGGCCACCTTGTCCTTGTAGCTGTGGCATTTCTCCAGCAACGACAACGGCGTCACGGTGGACAGGATCCACGTCAGCTCCGTCACCTGCGGCACGTCGCTCTGGCGGAAGAACACCGCGCGCTTCGGGTCCAGCCCGCAGGCGAGGTAATCAAGCGCGACACCGAGCACGTTGGAGCGGAGCGCGGCCGGGTCGTCCACCGTCGTCAGCGCGTGGTAGTCCGCGATGAACGTGAACACCTCGCCGCGAGCCTGTGACTCGACCATCGGTCGCATCATGGCAAAGTAGTTGCCGATGTGCGGCGTGCCGCTCGGTTGAATGCCGGACAAAATTCGCATAATCCGCCTTGTGTAAAGCGCGGGAACGCTAGCAATGACCCCGGGCGGAATCAACGGTTTTGTCCGCTGCGGGATTCGTCGATAGGGGTAGGGGTGAAGTTCAATCCTTCATCCCTACCCCTATCTATAG
>DYDC01000323.1 GCA_020718125.1 Methylacidiphilum sp.
ACCGCTGCACCTTCGGTGCGCTTCGAAAGCCGAACCACCCTCTCAAAAACTGAGATGCGCCCTTTCAGCACAAAACCAAGCCGGACGCAGAGGGGGGCCTGTTATAAGTTCCAAGCACGGAAAACCTGAAGATTCCGATGATTTTGTGCTTGACCACCCCTCTTTACAGCCCCGCTATAAGTTCCCTTACGTTTATTCGCCGGATGAAATTCGTTGTAGGCCGACTCTGCGAGTCGGCGAAACTCTTGATAAATTCGCCGCTTCGCAGAAGCGGCCTACAACGCCGCTGCGCCAGCAAAGAGTTGCCGGAGGTGCCCTCTTGAACTGCACGTTGGTAACAGAACTCTCGGTTGCTGCGGCATAAGCCGTTGGTGTCCCGCCTTTAAGCGGTTATCGTCACTTCGCCGCCTAAAGGCGGGACACCAACAACCTGCGTCAGAGAACCCGGAAGTTCTGGTTGGTAACAATTGGTGGTTGACGCTCCCGGTGAATGTTGTTACTTGCCGCGCGCACTTGTCGCCCATGAAGACGTTCACAAGCGAGTCGAGCGCCCGCCGTTTCTGGGGCATCACCCTCACCATGCTCATCTGGACGTTCGCCGTGTTCATCTCCGCCAACAGCAAGGACGCGCCCAACACCGCCAAGACCCAGCTTGCCACCCTGGGTGGTGGGTGTTTCTGGTGCCTGGAGGCCGTCTTCGAGAACGTCCCCGGCGTCAAGGCCGTCACGTCCGGCTACGCCGGCGGCCGGACGCCAGACCCGACTTACGAGCAGGTCTGTTCCAAGACCACCGGCCATGCGGAGGTGGTGCGGATCGAGTTCGACCCGGCCAGGGTGAGCTACGCCGCGCTGCTGAAAATCTTCTGGAGGATCCACGACCCCACCACGCTCGACCGCCAGGGCGCCGACCGCGGTCCGCAGTATCGCTCGATCATCCTCTGCCACGACGACGCGCAGCGACAGGCCGCCGAGAAGTCGAAGAAGGAGGCGCAGCCGCGCTTCACCGACCCGATCGTCACCGAGATCGTGCCGCTGAAGAAGTTCTATCCCGCCGAAGACTATCACCAAGATTACTTCCGCAAGAACCCCAACGCCGGCTACTGCCGCGTCGTCATCCGTCCCAAGCTCGACAAGCTCGATCACGAGCAGGTCATCCCGCCCGCCAAGCCGTAGGCTGCATCCTTGTTCAGCGTCCTGCGAACTGCGCGACCAGTTCCGGGAATTTGCACTGTGCGCACGCGCTGCGGTCGTTCAGGCAGAAATCGTGGAAGATTTGCAACAACCCCTGCTGGCGCGCCGCCGTCCGGATGCCGCGCGAGGGCCGCTGGCCGAACAACCGGTGCGCCGTGAACCGTGCCAGCGCGTTCGGTTCCGTGGCGGCATAGCCGGCGAAAATCTTTTCGGCCGCCTCGGCGAGGTCGGGCCGCTCCTCTGGCGCCGCCTGCGCGATGGCCGCGGGCAGCACGACGTTGATGACGATGTCTCGCGCGCGGGCCTCGCCGATGAGCTGCTCGGCCTTCGGTTGCGCCTTGGATGCGAAGCTGTAGCGTCGCGACCAGTAGGGGTCTTCCACGTCCGCGAACAACGCCTCCAGCCGCGCCGCGCGCTGCGCTTCGCGTCTGGCCGTCAAGGCTGCCTCGATCTTCGGCCACAGCTCCCAGTGCGTTGACAGCAGTTGGGCCACCGCCGCGAGCCGCCGCCACGGGAAATTCGCCGGCCGCAGGCCCGCCAGACGCCACGATGCACGCGCCAGTTCCCCGCCCTCGAACTCGTCGCGCGCCCTCCACCACACGTCCCAGAGCGCCTTCACGTAACGCCGTGTTCCCGTGTCGGCCGCCGCGAGCGTCCGCTCCGGCAGGAAACCCGCCACGCCGAGCAACAGCCCTTGCGCCTGCGCCGCGGGCAGCTCGCGCAGCCGCGCCACGGGCAGCCGCGCGGCCAGCCGCCGCATCGGTTCCTTGTTGTGTTTGTAGCCGAGCGCCTCCATCAGGCCGGCGTAGAGCGCCTGCTCGATGCCTGCGCGCTGGATCCAGCGCGTCATCCGGCGCGCCTTGTTGTGCAGCCGGTCCAGGCCGGCCTCGTCGAGCAACGCGACGATGGTCTCCGCCGGCAACGCGCGCAGCCGCGCTTCGCATCGGCCGACGTGGCTGTCGAGGTCATACGGGTAGTCGGCCGGGTCCATCGTGTCGTAGAGCTGCTCGATCGGCGCGTCGAGATGGTCGCTCATGATGAGGCGGCTGATGGCGCGGCCGTTGGCCGTGGTGGCGGGCCGTTCGCCGCCGCTGTGCCAGAGCGCGACGTGGAGCGCCACGTTGTTGTAGAGCGGGTCGCCGTCGTGGCCGTGCTGGCGCCAGTCGTTGGCGCGCAGGTGCACCTCGACGTCGCCCAGTTGGGGCGCGTCGTCGTCGAACGCGATGACGGCGCGGCGGAAATCGGGGCCGGCTTCGAGGTTCCACCAGCCGGGCGACACGACGCGCACGCGGCGGCCGTCGCTGGTCTGGAGTTTCCCGCGCTGGAGCCGCTGGTCGAACCATATCGCCTGCGCGAGCCGCTCGCTCACGGGGACGGGCACGTAACCCTCGGTTGTCTCGTGCAGGAGGCACGGCGCGAACCGATCGCGAAGCTGCGTGTATGTCAGGCCTTTCATGCGCCGCCGTGGAGTGTCGGGGTTCGCGTTCCGGGTTTCGAGCGAAAATTTTGCCGCCGGCCGGCCGCGGCGGGTGATAACAAATTCTTGTGGCCTGCGGCGCGCGCCGGTAGGTTCGATGGAGGACGGATGCAAGACTGGTTTCCAATCTCCGGCAACGACGCCGCCTGCTGATTGTGGGTGGGCGGGGCGGTCGTGGCAGCCATGTTCATGGGGGTCATCCTGTGGGTGGCGCTCCGGAAGGCTGGTGGGCGGGCGATGGCAAAGCTGGGTTACGCGCTGCGGCCGGAAACGACTTGGCGGCGGCTGCTGATGGAGTTGTCCAGTGACGCGATGTTCATGGTGGATCGGTCGGGGCGCGTGCTGGAGGCCAATCAAAGCGTGTGCGACCTGGGCGGATGGACGCAGGCGGAGTTGTTGAAACAACCGGTCTTCATAGTGTTGTGTAACAGCGTCGGCTTTACAGTGATTCGGCGCGAAAGACTGTAAAGGCTTCTCAGTTACACAACACTAGTGGTTGCCGATTCAGACCGGCGCGCGGCGGAGGAGGCGTTGAGACGGCTGCCGGAAGCGCGGTCGCTGACGGGGCCGGTGTTGTTCCGGAACAAACAGGAGGAGATGCTGCGCACCGGGTGGCGCTGGGTGCCGGTGAGCCAGAATGAGTTTTATGTGTTCGTCCGCGACCTGCGGGCGCCGACACGGTTCGAGGCGCCGACGGAGACGGGGCAGGAGTTGACGACGTTCGGGCGCACGGCGCCGGCGAGCCTGCGCGAAGGCATGGAGGAATTGTTCACGCTCCAGCGCCTGGGCGTGCGAGACGTGGCGCTGCCGGGCAGCCTATCGAGCACGAACATGATCGAAAGCGCCTTCGCCCGCTGTGAA
>DYDC01000324.1 GCA_020718125.1 Methylacidiphilum sp.
TCCCTCTGGGACTTGATCGTGGTGCGTGTGTCAAGTTGCGCCCAAACGAAAGCCGCTTAAGGCAACTCGGCCCGCACAGTGACCACGCCCCAAGCCGGCACCGCGATTTCGCCAGCCAGCTTTTGGAGCGGCTTCTCGCTCGTATCGCTCAGCCGGACGCGCTTTGGCGCGGGCTTCGACCACGTCAGCTTCGCGGTCGCCGGAGTGCCGTTGGCGCCGAAGAGGCGGACGATCCAGGCTTTGCCGTCATCGCTGGGTTTCAGCGCGGTGACGAGCACGTCGGCGGGTTCGACGCGCAACAGCGGCGTCGGCGACGGAGCGCGGCCGCGAGCGGGCGTGGCCACGAGCGGCTGGCTGAAGGCGGTGGCGAAGCGCGAGTTCTCCGCGTCGGCGGCGCGGCCACGGTGCGGGCGGAGGACGAAACGGAACTGGACCGGGCCTTCCTGATGGGCGCGGTAGTTGGTGTGCCAGTGGTTGTTCATCGCCCAGACGTAGAGCTTCCGCGTCGGCTCGAGCTTCTTGAGCCAGCCATTAGGATCGGGTTGCGAGTTCAGCAGCGTGGCGGTGATGCCGCCGACCTGCACCAGCGGCGCGTCGAGCGTGACCCATGTGACGCCGTAGTCCTTGTTGGCCACGTCGGCCCAGCGGCCGAGCGTCAGCCAGTTCTTGCACGCGCTCGGCATCTGGTCGTGCTCGGGGCGGATGACGCCGAGCGGCACGTCGAGCCGCATCTCGCCGCCGGGGACGTTGAACGGGAAGGCGATGTTGACGCTTTCCTTGCCGTCTTTCGCCGTGTAGCTCGCGGCTTCCAGCCGTTTCTTGTCCACGGTGTCGAGCAGCTCGACGTAATCCGCGCCGGCCACGAGCCGGATCTCGCGCAGAAGTTTGTGGCAGCCCGGCGCGTCGGACTCGACCAGCAGCGACGTGACGAGCGGGCCGCGGTCGCGCACGGTGATCTTGACGGGGCCGTTGCGCTGGAGCGCGGCGAGGTCGTCGCCGATGAGGTAGAGGTAATCGTTGAGCGCGTGGCCGCTCGCCGTGTCGGCAAGGTTGGCCTCGATGCCGGCGGCGCGCAGCTCGACGATGCCGCCGGTCTTCGGGTCGAGACGCAGGCGCAGTGTGCCGTTGTCGAGTGTGCCGGCTGTGGCGTCAGCGTTCGGAGTCCCGGCTTTAGCCGGTGCCGTTGTCTTCGCCGCAGGGCGGTTGCCGGCTGAAGCCGGGACTCCCAACCCGGACGGCGCGTCCTTTGAGAGGGTGTATCGCCGGCCGGAAAACGGCGGCAGGTCGCGCACGAACACGGCGAGGTCGCGGCTGGCGAGACGCTGCGCAGGAACGGGCTGGCCTTGGTCGTCGGTGACGAAGTTGCGGACTTCGGATATCTCGCGCGGGACCAACACCAGTTCGCTGCGCGGCCAAGAGGTGGTGTTGAAGATGTCCACGTAGCGGAACTCGTGAGAGTTCCGCTCGTCCTTCGTTGAGACGGCACTGGCGGAAGGCTCACGCCTTCCACTACAGGACTGCGCGGCGTCGCTCAACAACTGGCGCGACTGGAGGTTCGCGACGGTCGCGTAGGATTGCTTGATGTTCCATTGGTCGGTCGTGAACGGATTGGCCGGCTGCCTGACGCTGCAATACGCGCCCCACGTGTGCTCGGAGTAGAGCAGCACGTTATTCCACGCCTCCTCGAACCGTTTCGCCGGGTAACGCTTCGGGTCGAGCATCGCCCAGAGCGTCTCGGCCTGCGCGAGCCGCTCGGAGCTGGCACGGTTCATCGCAGTCTCGGCGGCGGACGAACCGGCGCCATCCTCCCAGTAGGGCGTCCAGTCGCCGCGCACCTGCGGCAACTTGTCGCCGTTGCGTTTCTCGAACGCGCGGAACGCCTCGCTTGTGGACGAGATCACGAACTGCGGCCAGGCGTGCGTTGCGTTCCATTCCTTCACGAAGTCGCAGATGGCAGGATCGGGCGGCGCGTTGTCGCCGGTGTGACCAGCCCAGCGGACGTAGGCGATGTCGTAGGGATAGTCGCGCTTCTCCAAGGCCGCGCAGAAGTCCTCGACGAGCTGCGGCGACATCGTCTTGACCCGGAGCGACATCGTGTAGCCCCGGAACGGAATCCAGACGAGCACCTTGCTCTTGCCGTCGGGGCCGATCCACCAGAACGGTTTGTTCTCCCACTGCACGAGGATGTCGCCGATGCGATCAACATCGTTCGGCCCGACGGAGAAGTAGCGGATGCCCGCCTGCGCCATCGCGGTGACCGTGCCCCACGTGTAGCCGGGCACGTCGCTGATCATCGCCGAGTTCACCGGCACGCCCGCGCGCTCGCCGAGTTGCGTCGCGTATCGGAACAGCCGCAGCAGTTCCTCCGGGCGGCAGAGGCCGGTGAGTTCGTTCAGATACATGCCGTTGAGCGAGACCTGGCCGCGCTTGACGGCGTCGAAGAACTCGGCGCGCTGCTTCGGCGCGAGCCGTTGCAGGAAAAGGTCGGCAGCCCAGAGCACCTCGACGTTCCAGACGAACCGCGCGCCTTCTGGATAGCTCGCGGTGCGGCGCGCTTCGGCGATGCCTTGAAGCAGATTGTTGATCTGCTTCTCCTCGATGTCGGTCTGGACGGCCGTGAAGCCGATGTCGGTATGCGAGTGCGGCAGGATGTAAACCTTGAGTTTGCGCGCCGGCTTGAGCGTGACGGCGCGCGAGGCGACCTTCTCGCCCGCCACCTCGATGGCGACATTCAGCGTCCGTTCGGCCTCGGCGGCGGCGACGGTGTATTCGAGTGTCTGTCTGCCGAACTTGATCTCCACCGTCCGCGGTTCTTGGCCGTCAACACGCACAACCGCTTTCACCGTCTCGCCGTAGGGATGATCCATCGTCACCTTCAACGGCTGCACCAGCTTGCCGTCCTTGCGCTCGATGATCTGAATCGCGTGCGCCTCGATGCCGATGCCGCGCGGCAACGGCTCCGGCTCGCCGCCGGCGAAAAACTCGATGCTCTGGCCGCCCACGCAGCGCGAGCGGCCCGGCGGAACCGCGGTCACCTGCCAGCGGACGTAGCGGGCCATCACCGGCGCGAACGCCGCAAACGTCGTCGCGCCGGGTTCGGCAACGTGCTTGACCTTCACCGTGGCCAGCGGGCTTTTGAAATCCGCCGCATCGCTGAACAACAGATTCGCCTCCGCGATCTCGCCCGGTGTGCGGCGCTGGATGTGCTGGAACGCCGCCAACCGCACGGGCCGGCCGAAATCGAAGTCCACGAACGTCTTCACGCCCAGATTGCGCGAGGCGTATTCGGAGCGATAGACGCTCGGCGTGGGCGGTTTGAGCATGTTCTCGGCGAGGTAGTGGTCGCTGAACGGCTCGGCCGACGCGACGACCTTCGGCGCGGGCAGTTGCGTGAGCCGCGTGAAGTCTGCGCCACGCGCGGTGTTGGTGGATACGTGCACCACAACAAAGGCCAGTGCGACGGAGAGGCGGAGGAGGAGCGCATTCATGGCGCGTTTTTAGATTGCCTGTAGT
>DYDC01000325.1 GCA_020718125.1 Methylacidiphilum sp.
CGGGCGGGCAGGAGATTTGCCCGCTATGACTTGGTGTCGTCTTATCGTCCTGGTGGTGCTGGCGATTTTGCTGGCGTCCTATTTTGGCCCCGTCCCGTGGCGCAATTGGATCAAGGAGACGCCCGATGTGAAGAAAGCCATTTCGCTTCCATCGCTGTCCAAGCCGATCGTCAGCAAACCCGCCCCGGTCACCGCCGCAAGACCCGTCACGCTCCGGCGTCCGGCGCCAGGATCGTGTCGTGGCCCGCCAGCGCGTCGTCGTGTTTCGGGTGGTCGAGGGTGTAATGCAGGCCGCGGCTTTCGTTGCGGCGCAACGCGCTCTCGACGATCAACCACGCCACTGTCGCGATGTTGCGCAACTCCAGCAGGTCGGCGGTCACGATGAAATCCCAGTAGTATTCGAGGATCTCGCGCTGGAGGTTCTCGATGCGCGTCTTGGCCCGCTGGAGCCGCTTGTCCGTGCGCACGATGCCGACGTAGTCCCACATCAACCGGCGGATCTCGTCCCACAGGTGCGACACCACGACCAGTTCGTCCGCGTCGTGCGCCTTGCCGCTCTGCCACGGTGGGATGGCCAGATGATTCCGCGGCAGTTTCGCCAGCATATCGCCGGACCGCTCCGCGGCGCGATGCGCCACCACCACCGCTTCCAGCAGTGAATTGCTGGCGAGCCGGTTCGCGCCGTGCAAGCCCGTGCAGGCCACCTCCCCCACCGCGAACAACCCCTCGATGTCCATCCGCCCGTCCACGTCCGACACCGCGCCGCCACACATATAGTGCGCCGCCGGCACCACCGGCAACGGCTCCTTGGTCATGTCTATCCCGTAGCGCAGGCACGTCTCGTAGATATTCGGGAACCGCCGGATGATGAACTTCGCCGGCTTATGTGTGATGTCCAGATACACACAGTCCGCGCCGCTCTTCTTCATCTCCGCGTCAATCGCCCGCGCGACGATGTCCCGCGGCGCCAGCTCGGCCTGTGGATGACACCCCTCCATGAACCGCCGCCCGTTCCTGTCCACCAAGAGCGCGCCCTCGCCGCGCACCGCTTCGCTGATGAGGAACGTCCGCGCCTTCGGGTGAAAGAGGCACGTCGGGTGGAACTGGATGAACTCCATGTTCGCCACGCGCGCCCCGGCGCGATACGCCATCGCCACGCCGTCGCCCGTCGCGATGTCCGGGTTCGACGTGTAGAGGTAAACTTTCCCGCAGCCGCCCGTCGCCAGCGCCGTCAAGCGCGCGCCGAACGTCTCCACGCGGCCCGCCTTCTTGTCGAGCACGTAGGCCCCCATGCAACGCGCCGGCCCGGTCTGGCCCAGTTTCCGCGTCGTCACCAGGTCCACCGCCAGATGGTTCTCGTAAACCTTGATGTTCCGACGCCGTGCCGCCGCCGCCAGCAACGCCCGCTCGATCTCGCGCCCCGTGATGTCCGTCGCGTGCAACACCCGCCGCGCCGAGTGGCCGCCCTCGCGCCCCATGTCGAACTGGCCCTCCTTCGACCGCGCGAAATCCACGCCGAAAGCGATCAACTCCCGCACGCGCGCCGGCCCCTCCGTCACGATCGTCCGCACCACGTCCTCTTTGCACAAGCCATCGCCGGCCACCAACGTGTCACGGACGTGCGCGTCGAACGAATCCTTCGGGTCCATCACGCAGGCGATGCCGCCCTGCGCGTAGTTGGTTGCGGCGTCGGCGCTGTCTTTCTTTGTCACGATGGACACCGCGCCGTGCTCCGCCGCCCGCAGGGCATACCACAGCCCCGCGATCCCGCTGCCCAGCACTAGAAAATCAGTCTCGATCATCGTTTGAAATCATCCGTCCGCGGCCCGGCCTGCAACACCATATTATCCATCAACCGCGTCCGGCCGACAAACACCGCCATCATCACCAGCATCCGGCCGCGCTCGTAGCGCTTCACCGGCAGCAACGTCTCCGGATCCACGAACGCGATGTAATCAATCCGCGCCGACGGCTTGCTGCCGATCAGCCGCACCATCGCCGCGCTCACCTCGTCAATCGTCCGGCCCGCCGGCAGGTCGCGCGCGGCGAAATCCAGCGCCTGCTTCAGCGACAGCGCGTCCTGCCGCTCGGCCGCGCTCAGATACACGTTGCGCGAACTCATCGCCAGCCCGTCCGGTTCGCGCACCGTCGGGCAGACGACGAACTCCAGCGGGAAATCCAGGTCGCGCACCATCCGCCGCAACACCGCGCACTGCTGCGCGTCCTTCTGGCCGAAGCACGCCACGTCCGGCAGCACGATGTTGAACAGCTTCGCCACCACCGTGCACACGCCGCGGAAATGCCCCGGCCGCGACGCGCCTTCCCAGCGTTCCGACACCACCGTCTCCTCGACCCACGTCGTCGCCGCGCCCGCCGGATACATCTCCGCGTCCGTCGGCGCGAAGATGGCATCCACGCCGACAGACTCGCACATCTCGCTGTCTCGCTCGAAGTCGCGCGGGTATTTTGAGAAATCCTCCTTCGGCCCGAACTGCGTCGGATTCACGTAGATCGAGACAACACACACGCCGGCACGGTGTTTCGCCTCGCGCATCAGGCTCAGATGCCCCTCGTGCAGGCAGCCCATCGTCGGCACGAAACCGACGCGTTTCCCCGCGGCGCGGGCCGCGCGGGACCACGCTTGCATCGCTGCGACTGTCGTGATCGTTACCACCGCGCCACACTACAGAGCCGCAGCGCGAATGTCATGCACGAACCGGAACGAACTGCCGGAGACGAGTAGAAAAGCCGGAGCGGGGCCTTCAGTGGCATTGGGCCACTTACCAGCCCCGCCCCGGCGCCGCGTCTTCGCTCGGCCGTAACACGGACACTCTTGTCCGTTGCCGAGACAGGAAACCGAAACTGGAATGGACATGCTCGGACCGCGGGACGTTCCGCCTCCTTACGTCGGCGGCTGCTCACAGCCACGGCCTGCGATTTCTGGCTTCTCGATTCTTCGGCTCACGGCGCCGCGCCCGCACACACCCGGAACCCGTTGTTGCCATTCGAGTTTGCGGGATGATTGCTGTTGCGGTTGGCGGCGCGACAGTTGGCCGGGTTGTTGTTGAACGACCCGCCACGCAACACCCGCCCGCCGGAGCTTCACGTTTCAGTCGCCTTCGCCCGCCCGCACTGGGCGGACCAAAGCTTCCCGGTTCAAAGAACGGCGCGGTCAAAAAGATGGGGGCCCGCGCGCGACCGGCTATTGCAACACCCGTTGCCTGAGCTGATCGCGCGGCAAGCCGGCGTAGAACTGCGGGAGGTGGCGCGGCGGCTGGGGCGAGCCGCGAGCAGCATCTGCCGTGAGATCGTGCGGAATACGGGCGGGCGCGGCTACCGGCCGCAGCAGGCCCACGCGCAGGCGCAGGCGCAGGCTCGGCGGCCGGGTTCCCGGCGGTTCACGGAGACGGTGCGGGCCG
>DYDC01000326.1 GCA_020718125.1 Methylacidiphilum sp.
CGTTGAAACGCCGGGCTATTCTCGACCGTCCCTTTCGGGACTTGGCGCGGGTGTCAAGTTGCGCCCCTGCCAGCGGACTACCTTATAACCGGCTCGCCCGGAGAAACCGGCACGGTCTCGATGTAGGTGCCCGGCGTATGCGGAATGGTGCGAACGCCACCTGGCGGCGGAGTCATCATCGTGCCCACTGGCGGCGGGGAACCGGCGGGAACGCCGCCACCACCGAGAGCCATCGGCATCGGGCCGCCGGCAGGCCGGCCGATGTAAGGCGCGGCGGAGTTGTAGAGGGCCACCAGCGCGGTCTGGGCGCGGTTCCACCAGTCCACCACCGGCGGCGGCGCGGCGAGCATCGGGAAGGTCTGGTCCACGCCCATCCAACTGTCGAGCAGGTTCTCGCTGCACACGCGCAGCCAGTCGGGCCGCGGCCAGCGGTCGGCACAGGTCGCGTCGGCAAACTTCTTCGCCGCGTCCTTGAGCCGCACGATGGCGGCCAGCGCGTGTCCCTGGTGCGAACTGCGGATGGAAACGCGGCGGGCGTTTTCGTGGAGGTAGATGCAGTTCTGGGCCGCGTCGTGGGCGACGCCGCGCATGCCTTGCAACACCTGTGGCGGCACCGGGGGCGGCCCGGCCTGTCCGCGGGCCAGCGGCGCGAGGCCGGCGAGCGCGGCGATGACGGCAACGGTTCGGATGGTTTTCATGATGGGTCTCCTGGTTTGCTGGCTACTGACGAACAAGCTGGCCCGCGCCTTGAAACGAGCGCAGGCGGTTGATGATGGGAGGCATGATTTCAATGACCGCGCCCACGTCCTCCGCCGTCGTGGACGCCCCGAGTGAAAAGCGCACGGCCGCGTTGGCCAGTTCGCTGCCGAGCCCCATCGCCACCAGCACCGGCGAGGGCTTCAGCGAGCCAACGGCGCACGCCGAGCCGCTGGAGACGGCGACGCCTTCAAGGTCAAGCGACATCAGCAGCGTGTCGCTGGTGCAACCGGGGAAACTGACGTTGAGCGTGTTGGCCACGCGCTGGGTGGCGTGGCCGTTGCGCACGACGCCCTCGATGCGGCCGTCCAGGCCTTGCCAGAGCCGTTCCGTGAGCGCGCGCAACCGCGCATCTTCGGTGGCAATCGTCGGCACCACAGCTTCAGCGGCGCGGACAAAACCGGCAATGCCGGCCGCGTTCTCGGTGCCGGCCCGGCGCTCGTTCTCGTGCGCCCCGCCGTGCACCAGCGAGTCAATCTTCAGCCGCGGCCGGATCCACAGCGCGCCGGCGCCTTTCGGGCCGTAAATCTTGTGCGCGCTGACGCTGAGCAGGTCCACGGGGAAATCCCGCACGCTCACCGGCGCCTTGCCGAACGCCTGCACCGCGTCGGTGTGGAACAACACGCCGCGCTCGCGGCATATCCCCCCGATGTCCCGCACCGGCTGAAGCGTGCCGGTCTCGTTGTTCGCCCACATCACGCTGACAAGCACGGTGTCCGGCCGGATCGCGCGGCACACGTCGTCGGGCGGCAGGACGCCGTCGTGGCCGACGGGCAGCAGCGTGACCTCGAAGCCGTCCCGTTTCTGGAGATACCCGGCCGCGTGCAGCACGGCGTGATGTTCGATGGACGAGACGATGATGTGCCGGCCCCTGCCGGCAAACGCGCGGGCAGCGCCGATGATGGCGTGGTTGTCCGCCTCCGTGCCGCCGCTTGTGAAGACGATCTCGCCGGGCTTCGCGCCGAGGAGGTTCGCAAACCGTTCGCGGGCATCGTCGAGCGCCGCGCGCGCCTCTCGTCCGAAGTAGTGGATGCTGGAGGCATTGCCGAAGTTGCGCTCCAGCAACGGCAGCATGGCCTTCAGCGCCTCCGGGTGCAGTGGCGTCGTGGCGTTATGATCGAGATAGATGCGGCGCATACGCTCGGCGCTCGGTGGCGCCGGGTGGACGCCCGGCGCTCAATGTTGTGGGCCGGTTCCCGGTTTCTGCGTGTCCTTCAGCGGTTTCACTCGCAACTGTTCGTTCTCGTAGTAAACCAACGAATCGGCGGGCACGGACTGCATCAGCCAGACGTTGGAGCCGATGACGGAAGCCCGGCCCACGGTCGTGTCGCCGCCCAAAATGGTCGCGCCGGCATAGATGACCACGTCGTCGCTGATGTCGGGATGGCGCTTGCCACCCTTGACGAGGCGGTCGTTGGCGTCCTTCTTGAAACTCTTCGCGCCGAGCGTGACGCCCTGGTAGAGCTTCACGCGCTTGCCGATGCTGGTGGTCTCGCCGATCACGACGCCCGTGCCGTGGTCAATGCAGAAGTGGCTGGCGATGGTCGCGCCGGGATGGATGTCAATGCCCGTCCGGCTGTGGGCATACTCGGTCATGATGCGCGGGATCAGCGGCACCTGCCGCAGATACAGCACGTGGGCCATTCGCTGGACCGCGATCGCTTCCAGCCCCGGATACGCCACAATGACTTCCTCGTGGCTGATCGCGGCCGGGTCGCCCTCGTAGGTCGCCTCGACATCCGTTTGCAACAGACCCCGGACGGCGGGCAGCGATTCCAGAAACTCCAGCGTCAAGCGGCGGGCTTCCTGTTCGAGATGGTCCTTGTCGCATCCGGGGAACGGCCGGTATTGGAGGGCCTTGAGGATTTCCTTCTGGAGCCGCGCCGTGATCGAGGCCGTGAGCGCGGTGACAAACTCGTGCAGGTCGCTGCTGTGGATGACATCGTGCTCCAGAAAACCGGGGAACAGCAGCCGCATCAGGTCGCGCGTGATCTCCACAACCACCTCCTTGGACGGCAGGTTGATGCCGTCAATGTGGTTGATGCCGCCGTAGCTCTTGTAGGAGGCGACGATGCGGTCGGTGATTTGTTCGAGTCCTTTGCGGCTCATGGTCGTGCGCCAACCGCTAGCATGGTTTGGCGCAAAAGACAAGGCGACCGGCAATCGCCGTTGAAACCTCGGCCGCCGATCACTTCGTGATGCCACGCAGGCACTGGTCAAACCAGTCGGCAAAGAGCGTGTAGTCCGGCTGGCGGTCGGGCCAGCCGTGGGCGGCGCCCGGTTTGACGACGAGCTTGGCGATGACGCCGGCTTCTTTCGCCTTCGCGACGAAGGTTTCCGCCTGCTGGATGGGCACGAGAAAATCCCGGTCGCCGTGGACGATGAAGGTCGGCGGCAGTTTCGGCGTGACGTGATAGATCGGCGAGGTTTCCTTGCCAAGGCGCCGCCGGCCTTCGGGCGTGTCGGCTTCGGCTCCGAACGCGCCTTTGTAGCTCTTCAACGTGCCGACGCCCACGGCGTCTTCGCCGGGTTTGCCGTAGTTCAGGAAATCGGTCGGCGGATACAGGCAGGCGATGGCCTGGATGGCGCTGCTTTGGCGGTCAATGGGATCCTTGGCCTTCGGGTCGCCGGGGCCGCCCCGCACGCCCATCGTCAGCGATAGATGACCACCCGCGCTGCCGCCGCGGTGTGGCCCGGTCGTAGTTGAAAATTGGCGGTGGTTTCCTCGC
>DYDC01000017.1 GCA_020718125.1 Methylacidiphilum sp.
GAGATGCGCCCATTCGTCAACTTGAGAAAGAAAACTACTTGCAAACTAAACGCCGCTCACTAAGCTAGCCGGCTCATTTCGGAAAAATCAGACTATATGCCGACGATCAACCAATTGATTCGCAAGGGCCGAAGCCAGGTGCGCTACAAGTCCAAGGCGCCCGCGCTGACGGGCAACCCGTTCCGCCGCGGCGTGTGCCTTCAGGTCATGACGCGCACGCCGAAGAAGCCGAACTCGGCCCTGCGAAAAGTCGCCAAGGTCCGCCTGACCAACGGCTATGAGGTGATCGCCTATATCCCAGATGAGGGCCACAACCTGCAGGAGCACTCGATCGTGCTCGTGCGCGGCGGCCGTGTGAAGGATCTCCCCGGTGTGCGTTATCACATCGTGCGCGGCACGCTCGACGCGACGGGCGTTGAGAAACGTCGTCGCAGCCGCAGCAAGTATGGCGTGAAGCGGCCCAAGGGCGGCGCGCCCGGCGCGAAGGCGGCGGCGGGTGGCGAAGCGAAGAAATAAAGGACAACAGATTTCATGGCACGCAGACGCAGAGCGGTAAAGCGACGGGTTTCACCGGACGGCCGATACGGCAGCACGCTGGTCACCCAGCTCATCAGCAAGGTGATGAGCAGCGGCAAGCGTTCCACGGCGCAGCGGATTGTGTATGGCGCGATTGACCAGATCGCGACGAAGATCGAGAACGCGAAGCCGGTGGAGATTTTGCAGAAGGCGATTGACAACATCCGGCCGAAGCTGGAGGTCAAGAGCCGCCGCGTCGGTGGCGCGACCTACCAGGTGCCGTTGGAGGTCTCGCACGAGCGCCAGGTGTCGCTGGCGCTGCGGTGGCTGGTGGATTTTTCCGCCGGGCGCAAGGCGGTGCCGATGCGCCAGGCGTTGGCGGGTGAGATCCTGGACGCGTTCAACGCGCAGGGCAACGCCATCAAGAAACGCGACGATATGCACAAGATGGCGCAGGCCAACAGGGCCTTCGCCCATTATCGCTGGTAGAACAATTTTGGTTCGTGGCGTGCGGCCGCGAGATGTTTGATGGCCGCACGTTTTGTGTCAAAGCAAAGAGAATTTAGAAAAGAACATGTCTGACGCAGCATTAGACGCGAAGAAGACCGGGAAAGTTTCCGCGGCCAACGCAACGGCCCGGCGATATCCTCTGGAATACACTCGCAACATTGGCATCTGCGCCCACATTGACGCGGGCAAGACGACGTTGACCGAGCGCGTGCTATTTTACACCGGCATGATCCACAGGATCGGCGACGTGGATGACGGCAACACCGTCACCGACTGGATGGAGCAGGAGCGCGAGCGCGGCATCACCATCACCTCTGCCGCCACGACCTGTTTCTGGAAGCCCAAGGAAGAAGAGGGCATCAGCAAGCTGTTCGCGAACGTGCCGCACCGCGTCAACATCATTGACACGCCGGGTCACGTGGATTTCACCGCCGAGGTCGAGCGCAGTCTGCGCGTGCTGGACGGGGCGATTGCCGTGTTCTGCGGCGTTGCCGGCGTGCAACCCCAGAGCGAGACAGTCTGGCGGCAGGCCACCAAATACAAGGTCCCGCGCATCGCGTTCGTGAACAAGATGGACCGCATTGGCGCCAACTTTGAGAAGGCGCTCGATGACATGCGCAAGAAGCTCGGCGCCAACGCGCACCCGATTTTCCTGCCCATCGGCAAGGAAGACTATTTCCGCGGCGTCGTGGACATCATCAACCAGAAGGCCTACATCTGGCCCGCCGATGACAAGGAAAACGACGCTCAGCAGGGCGCGGTTTACCAGATTGTGGACGTTCCCGCGGAACTTGTCGAGGCGACGAAGCAGGCCCGGCACGACTTGGTCGAGGCGGTCGCCAACCTGGACGATAAGATTGCCGAGTGTTTCATCGAGGAAAAGGAGCCGTCCATCGAGGATCTGAAAGCGGCCATCCGCCGTCAGGTCCTCGCCAACAAGCTGGTGCCCGTCGCGCCGGGCAGCGCGTTCAAGAAGAAGGCTGTCCAGCCGCTTGTGGACGCTGTCATTGATTATCTGCCGTGCCCGCTCGATATCCCGGACATCAAGGGCATTGATCCCCACACTCACGAGGAAAAACACGCGACGCCGGATGACGCGAAGCCGTTCGTTTCGCTCGCGTTCAAGCTCTGGAGCGACCCGTTTGTGGGACGATTGGTGTTCTTCCGCGTTTATGCTGGCAAGCTTGAGAAAGGCCAGACTGTTTATAATCCGCGCACGCGCAAGCGCGAGCGCATCAGCCGGCTGCTCCAGATGCAGGCCGACCGCCGTGACGAGATCGATGTGGTGTATTCCGGCGATATTGGCGCGATCATCGGCATCCGAAACGTGACGACCGGCGACACGCTGTGCGAGGAAGACCACGTGATCATGCTGGAGCCGCCGACGTTCCCGGAGCCGGTCATTTCGATGGCCATCGAGCCGAAGACCAAGGCCGACCAGGAGAAGATGGGCGTGGCGTTGCAGCGGCTGGCTGAGGAAGATCCGACGTTCCGCGTCAAGACCGACACGGACACGGGCCAGACCATCATCAGTGGCATGGGCGAGTTGCACCTTGAGATCATCCGCGACCGCATGTTCCGCGAATTCAAGGTCGAGGCCAATGCCGGCAAGCCGCAAATCGCCTATCGCGAGACCATCACCAAAGGCGCCGAGGGCGAAGGCAAGTTTATCCGCCAGTCCGGCGGCCGCGGTCAATACGGCCATGCGATCATTGACATCGCGCCGGTGGAGCGCGGCAAGGGCGTGACCATTGATAATAAGGTGACTGGCGGTCGCATTCCGCGCGAGTTCATCCCCGCCGTCATCGCGGGCATTGAGGAGGCCTGCGGAACCGGCGTGCTGGCGGGCTATCCGCTCGTGGACGTGCATGTGAACGTCAACGACGGCAGCTACCACGATGTGGACTCCAACGAGTTGGCGTTCCAACTTGCCGGCAGCTTTGCGCTGAAAGAGGCCGTCAAGAAGGCCGGCCCGATCATCCTCGAGCCGATCATGAAGGTCGAGTTGCTCACGCCGGTGGACTACCAGGGCGACCTCATCGGCGACATCAACCGCCGCCGCGGCATCGTGCAAAGCATCGAGAGCCGCGAGAACATCGTGGTTGTCAACGCGCAGGTGCCACTGGCCGAGATGTTCGGCTACGCCACCGATATCCGTTCGCTTTCCAAAGGCCGGGCCAGTTACTCGATGGAACCGAGTCACTTCGAGCCTGTGCCATCCAACATCCAGAAGCAGATTCTGGAGCAACGAGGAGACCAGGCAACCCGCAGGCGCTAACCCCTGTTCTTTGTTATGGCTGAGACGCAAACCCAACGTGTTAGGATTCGACTGAAGGCATACGACCACCGCCTGCTGGACGCCAGCGCGGCGGAGATCGTCGAAACTGCGAAACGCACCGGCGCGAAAGTCAGCGGGCCGATTCCCTTGCCCACCGAGATTTGGCGGCATTCGGTCAACCGATCGCCGCACTGCGACAAGAAGTCCATGGAGCAGTTTGAGATGCGCACGCACAAACGGCTCCTGGAGATCATTGACCCGACGGCCAAGACCGTGGACGAGCTGAAGAAGCTCAACCTGCCGGCCGGCGTGGACATCACCATCAAGATTTAGAGAACGCCAATGGGTTTCGGACTTATCGCCAAAAAGCTGGGTATGACCCAGGTCTATGACAAGCAGGGCATGTTGAACGACGTGACCGTGCTTGAAGCGGGACCGTGTGTCGTGACCCAGGTCAAGACAAAGGACACCGACGGCTATGCCGCCGTCCAACTCGGCTTCGGCAGCCAGAAAGTTCATCGGCTGAGCAAGGCTCAGCGGGGCCATCTCAAGAAGAACGGCCTGCTCAAGGACGGCGACAAGGCCGTGCAGGGCAGCCGCGTGCTTCGCGAGATCCGCGACTTCTCGAAAGAGGTCAAGGTCGGCGACATCGTCGGCCCGACGCTGTTCGAGGCCGGCCAGTGGGTGGACGTTATCGGCACCTCGAAAGGCCGCGGTTTCCAAGGCGTCGTGAGGCGGCACAAGATGGCCGGCGGTCCCGAGACCCACGGCGCGAAGGGTTGGCACCGCCGCGTGGGCGCCATCGGCATGCGGAGCTTTCCCGGCACGGTCCGGCGCAATCAACGGATGCCCGGCCACATGGGCCACGTGACCATCACGACGCAGAGCATCGAGATCGTCGAGGTTCGCGAGAAGGAGAACCTGTTGTTGATCAAAGGTTCCGTGCCCGGCCCGACCGGCGGGTTTGTGATCGTGCGCACCTCGGTCAAGCACGGCGCGAAGAAGAAGATAGTGCATGTTGTAGCGGCCCCGGCGGCAAAGAAGGGCGCTGCGGCTGCGGCCGGAGCCAAGCCCGCGGCGGCCAAGCCGGCGGCGAAGAAGTAAACGAGACGGTTTTTCATGAAGATTCAGGTTTTTAACAGCGAAGGCGGCGCGGCAGGCGATTTCGACCTGCGCGATGACTTTGTCATCAAGGGCGGTCGCGGCAAGCAGGCGGTGCAGGACGCGGTGACGGCGCTTCTGGCCAACCGCCGTTCCGGCACGGCCTCGACCAAGACGATGGGCGAGGTGGCCGGCTCCGGCAAGAAGCCGTGGAAACAGAAGGGCACCGGCCGCGCGCGCGCGGGCAGTTTTGCCAGCCCCATCTGGCGCGGCGGCGGCGTCGTGTTCGGCCCGAAGCCACGCGACTGGTCGCTGACGGTGACGAAGAAGGTCCGTCACCTCGCGCTCCAGAAGGCGTTGAGCGACCGGTTGACTGCGGGCGACGTGGTGGTCGTGGACACGATCAAGCTCGCCGGCCCGAAGACGAAAGATTTCGTCGCCATCGCGAAGAAGTTGAGGGTGGCCGACCGCTCCGCGCTGTTTGTCGTGGACGCGGCTGACAAGAACCTGCGGCTGGCCTCGCGCAACGTCGCGGGCGTCGAGCTGACCGACCCGTTGAGCGTCAATGTCTATGACGTGCTGCGGTATCGGAAGATCGTTTTTACCAAGCCGGCGTTTGAGAAGGTCGAGCAACGTCTGGCGAAAGGTTGAGCATGAAAGCTGAAGCAAGCCAGATGATCAAGGTGCTGCGGGTGACCGAGAAGGGCACGACGCAGACTAAACAGAATAACCAATACACGCTCTCGGTGGACCCGCGCGCGAACAAGATCGAGATCCAGCAGGCCGTCGAGAAGCTGTTCAAGGTCACGGTCCTGCGCGTGAACACCCTCAACGTGAAGGGCAAGCTCAAGCGGCTGCGCGGCAACGATTATGGCCGCCGGTCGTCCTGGAAGAAGGCCATCGTCACGCTGAAGGAAGGCGACAAGATCGAGTTGGCGTAAACGGATTTTTCCCATGGGTATCAAGACTTACAGACCATTGACGCCGGGCCAGCGGTTCAAAACCTCGCCCACCTTCGAGGAGATCACGAAGGACCGGCCCGAGAAGTCGCTGCTGGAGCCGCTGCGGAAGAGCGGTGGACGCAACGTCCACGGCCGAATGACCATGCGCCGTCGCGGCGGCGGTCACAAGCAGCATTACCGAGTCATCGATTACAAACGCGACAAGCACGGCATTCCGGCCAAGGTTGCGGGGATCGAATACGATCCGAACCGCTCCGCTCGCATCGCGTTGCTGCACTACGCCGACGGCGAGAAGCGTTACATCCTCGCCCCGAACGGCCTGAAAGTGGGCCAGACGCTGATGAGCGGGCCGGACGCGCCGGCGGAGGTTGGCAATGCGTTGCCGCTCCGCGCCATTCCCATGGCGCTGGCGGTGCACGGCATCGAGATCAACCGCGGCAAAGGCGCACAGATGGTGCGCTCGGCCGGCGGGGCGGCGCAGTTGATGTCCAAGGAAGGCGATTACGTCCAGATCAAGCTGCCCTCCGGCGAAATCCGTCGCTTTCACGTCGAGTGCTACGCGACGGTCGGCCAGGTCGGCAACCTCGATCACGACAGCATCAGCCTCGGCAAAGCCGGCCGTGCCCGTCATCTGGGCCGGCGGCCGGCCTCGCGCGCCGTGGCCAAGAACCCGGTGGATCATCCCATGGGTGGCGGCCAGGGCAAATCCAAGTCCGGCGGTGGCTGGCATCATCCGTGTTCGCCGTGGGGCCAGCCCGCGAAAGGTTACAAGACCCGCAAGAAGCATAAGTGGACTGACAAGTTCATCGTGAAAGATCGGAGGAAGCCGTAATGGGACGCTCACTGAAAAAAGGCCCGTTCGTGGACGACCACCTGATGAAGAAGGTGGAGGTGATGAACCAGTCCGGCCAGAAGAAACCGATCAAGACCTGGTCGCGCCGCTCGATGGTCGTGCCGGAATTCGTCGGCCACACCTTCAGCGTCCACAACGGAAAGATTTTCAACGCCGTGTTCGTGACCGAGAACATGGTGGGACACCGGCTCGGCGAGTTTTCGCTGACCCGGATATTCAGGAAACACGGCGCCCACACCGAGAAGGCGGCCGCCAAGTAAGCGGAGCGCCCTATGTGGGCTGTGGTTCGATGCGGTTGGGTTGCAGGCGCGGTCGGCCTGCTGGCCGCATCGGTCGTCGCGCCAATGCGCGCGGACGAACGTTCTTTGCCGATTGAAGCCGCCGTGAAGGCGGAAGAGAGCCGGATGCAGCTCGAAGAGCTGAAGATGGCGTTTCGCAAACTGATGGGCGACAACGCCGAGCTTCAGGGCGAGATGGCCGGGAAGGAACAGGCGCTCAAGGTGCTGGGCGAAAGCCTGGCGGTCGCGCAGGGCGAAGCTGCGGCGCTGAAGCGGCAGTTGCAGGCCGCGCAGCTCAGAGTGGCGACGCCGGACGGCACGCCGCCCGACCTCGCGGCGCGGCGGCAACTGGCCGATGCGTTGACGGCGCTGAAGAAGTCCGAGTCGGAACGGCAACGGCTGGCCGACGAGCTGGCGCGGTTGAACGCGGTGCTCGAACAGGCGTTGCGTGGCAAGGACGGCTTGAGCGCAATGCAGCGCGCGCAAGCTCTGGCCCAGGCCGAGCGCGTGAAACGGGCGATCGCAAGCCAGCAAGCGTCAGCCGAATGTAGCGGAACGCGTGAGCGTTCCGCCGCAGTCCAGGCCGCAAACGCAGGCGCGATGACGAATGCCGCGCCGGTGATGCCGCCGACGGCACCGAGCGCGCCGCAGCCGACGCTGGAAAACGGCCAAGTCGTGAACCTGAACTGGAGCCTGCAGATGGCCGTGATCAACCTCGGCGAGGTCCACGGCGCGAAGCTCGGGATGCCGTTCGCGGTGATCCAGGGCGACCGGATCGTCGGCCGGCTCAAAGTGGTTGAAGTTCGGGAAAAGATTTCAGGCGCGGTCATCGAGCGCATGGACCGGGACAAGCCGATCCAGGTCGGCGACCGGGTGCGGATAACGAAGAGTTGAAAATTTGAATTTATGGACGTGCAAGCGATAACCAAATACGCGCGGATGTCGCACCAGAAGGTGCGGGAGATCACGCGTGAGATTCAGGGCCTGCCGGTCGGGCGGGCGCTGGACGTGCTGCGGTTCACGCCGCGCAAGAGCGCGCGCATTGTGCTGAAGACGCTGCGCTCGGCCGTCGCCAACGCCGAGAACAACGCCAACCTTGCCGCCGACACGCTGGTGGTGAAGGAAGCTGTTGTGGGCGCCGGGCCGACGTTCAAGCGGTGGAAGGCCAGCGCCCGTGGCATGGCTGCGCCGCGCCTGCGCCGGACGGCGCACGTGAAGATCGTGGTGGCGCCAGTCGAGGGCCGCGTGGCCTCCGCCGCCCCGAAGGCTGCCGTCAAACCCGCGCCGGAGACGAAGCCGGCCGAACCGCCAAAGGGTGAACAGAAGTAAACGGAGAAGATATGGGTCAAAAAGTCAATCCGATCAGCTACCGATTGCCCGTCTATAACGACTGGCGCGCGAAGTGGTTCGCCAACAAGAAGGAATACGCCACGCTCGTCCACGAGGACCTCAAGGTCCGCGAGTTCGTGAAGAAGAAGCTCGAGCAGGCCGCCGTGCCGAAGATCGTCATCGAGCGCGCCGCCAACCGCCTCCGCGTCACGGTGCACACCGCGCGGCCCGGTATCGTCATCGGCCGCAAGGGCGCGGAAATTGACAAGCTCAAGGAGGAGTTGCACGCACTGACCCGCGGCAAAGAGATTTACGTGGACATCGTCGAGATCAAGCAGCCGGAAACGGACGCGCAGCTTGTGGCCGAGAACATATCGCTGCAACTGGAGCGCCGCATCAGCTTCCGCCGCGCGATGAAGAAGGCCGTCCAGATCGCCATGGACATGGGCCAGAGGGACGGCATCGTGAAGGGCATCAAGATCCGTTGCAGCGGCCGTCTCGGCGGCTCCGAAATCGCCCGCACCGAGTGGTATCGCGAGGGCACCGTGCCGTTGCACACGCTGCGGGCGGACATTGATTACGGGTTCGCCGAGGCCCTCACCGTTTACGGAAAGATCGGCGTCAAGTGCTGGATCGGCAAAGGCGAGCGCCATGCGCCGCGCCGGCCCCAGCAGCAGGAAACCCAGGCCCCCGCGAGCGCGACGGCCTGAGAGTGACGAGTGACGGTTAACGACTAAAACTTTCGCAGGAACACAGCCATGCCGTTGATGCCAAAACGAGTGAAGTATCGCAAGAACCAGCGGGGCAGCCGCAAGGGGTTCGAGAGCCGCGCCGTGCGCGTGGACTTTGGCGATTACGCCCTCCAGACGCTGGAGCGCGCGTGGGTGACCACCAAGCAAATCGAGGCGGCCCGCGTCGCCATCACGCGGCATCTGAAACGCCGCGGCAAGCTGTGGATCCGGATTTTCCCGGACAAGAGCGTGTCGAAGAAGCCGGCTGAGACGCGCATGGGCAAGGGCAAAGGCGCGCCGGAGACCTGGGTCGCGGTGGTCAAGCCCGGTCGCGTGCTGTTCGAGGTCGGCGGCGTGCAGGAGCCGCTGGCCAAGGAAGCGTTCCGCCTCGCGGCGGGCAAGCTGCCGGTCTACACGCGGTTCATCACGCGGCACGGCTGAACAATTTGAGCGGTTCCATGAAAACAAAAGAACTTCGAGAACAAAGCACGGAGGAGTTGCAGGCGAAGACCCGCGACATGCGCGACGAGATCTTCAAGCTCAACCTCCAGAAGCACGGCGGCCAGATCGAGAAACCGAGCCGCATCCGCGATCTGCGGCGCGACATCGCGCGCGTCGAGACGGTGCTCACGGAAAAGCGGCGCGCGGCGGCGCCGGCGGCCACCCAGCAGGATTTCAACCATGCCTGACCAGACGACGACAACTCAACCGGTGGCCGACACGGCCCAGCGCGGCATCCGCAAGGACCGCGTCGGCGAGGTCATCTCCGACAAGATGCACAAGACCGTGGTCGTGCGCGTGGAGCGGCGCGTGCCGCACCCGCGTTACGGCAAGGTCATGACCAAAAGCTCCAAGTTTTACGCCCACGACGAAGAAGGCAAGGCGAAGGTCGGCGACCGCGTCCGCATCGTCGAGACCCGGCCGCTGTCCAAGCTCAAGCGCTGGCGCGTCGTCGAGATACTGCCGGCGACCCATCGCAGCCAGGCCGTGGAGGGATAAGCCATGTTACAGATTCGATCCATCGTCAAAATTGCCGACAACACCGGCGCCCGTCGCGGCTCGGTGATCGGCGTCATTGGCCGCAACCAGCGCTACGCCCACGTCGGCGACGTTATCTCCGCCAACATCAAGGAAGCGGCGCCGGATGGCACGGTGAAGAAGGGCGAAGTCGTCACCGCCGTCGTCGTGCGCACCAAGCACCCGCTCAAGCGGCCCGACGGCAGCTACCTGCGGTTCGACTCCAACGCCATTGTCATCATTGACAAGGAGCACAATCCGCGCGGCACCCGCATCTTCGGCCCCGTGGCCCGCGAGCTGCGCGAGAAGAACTTCATGAAAATCATTTCCCTTGCCCCGGAGGTGCTGTAAGCGATGAAGACGCTGCTGCGCAAAGACGACGTGGTGATCGCCATCGGCGGCCGTTCGCTGGGCAAGCGGGGCAAGATCCTGCGGGTCATGCGTGACAAGGGCCGCGCGCTGGTCGAGGGCATCCAACTCATCAAGCGCCACACCAAGAAGAGCCAGTTGCATCCGCAGGGCGCGATTGTGGAGAAGGAAGGGTCCATCCACGTTTCCAACCTGTTGCTGTTCTGCCCGGCGTGCGACAAGGGCGTCCGGGTCGGCGCCAAGCGCACGGCCGAGGGCAAGCGCATCCGGTTCTGCCGGAAATGCAAACACGAGTTTGACAAGTAGGTTTGCGGGAAGCGCGGCGGCGCGTCTGCGGCCGCCAAAATCGTGATGATGATGGAGGGCTGACGGCCGGGAGACCGCCAGCTAAAGCAACAGCATTACGGACAGAGCTGATTCAACATCGGATCGTCGTTCAAATACCGACCAAGGGACTCCCTGCATTTGCGATAATGCTCGTCGTTGAACTCTGCGCGTGCGGAACTCTGATAGCTCAGCAGCCATGTGGTCTCAGGCGACTGCCGTCTGAAGATCGAGTCAAAATGCATCGCAAACCACTTTTGCACGTCCTCGCTCTCCACAACAAACAGGGGAGTCAACAACCCGGGCGTTTTCGCGAAATAGAATCCCATGAACATCTGAACGCTGTCAGCTCCTCCAATCACGTGGTGAAAGGCGTATTGGTGGAGTTCCCGACACGTGCTGATTTCGATGCTCCCGTTGCCACGGTGTGGATGCGGGACTAGGGCCATCCAGAGCCTCTTGCATATGCCGAGGCTCGTGGCGATATGTGTCGCCACCGTTTTGATTTTTTGATTCTCCGACTCGGCTATGACCGGCAGCATTTCCCACGTTGGGTCTAGAAACAAAATCTTGATGTTGCAACCTTCCGCCACCCTTCGCGCCAAGGCCTCTTCGACACTTCCGCAAAGTGCCCTGTCTGAAAGATCTCGCTGTATTCGATGCAGAACTGAGTGCCCCGCAAAAAATACCTCCTGCGGAACCTTCTCCAGAACCCACCTATGATACGCTCCATATCCTTCGCGCTTCTGAGCGATCATACGAACATCGGGGCCTTTGAAGTTGCTTCGGATTTCATCGAAGCGACGATGCATTTCGTCGAGGAGCTTGGCAGAATCTGCCTTGGTCTCCTTCCTGCGGAAGGGCCATAAGAGGGCTTCGTGAAAGACGCTTGTTATGCCGGTCACGATAAAGGCCAAGCCCACACTTCGACAGAAAACCTCTGTGCTTCCGGGTGCCAGATCTTTCGCCCAAAGCGCGAGCGTCGTGCCGATGAAAGTCATGACTAGCCCGGAAAGAAGTATCCAGATATTCCACGGGTGTTTCGGTTTGTCGTCGGTTTTGTCGTTCATAATCTCATCCTCAAACGTTCAAGTCTTCCATAGCTGACGTCAGCTCTACTTGTAAATCTCATTCAACAACTCCGCCAGCCGGTAGCCGACCAGCGCGATTCTCTCCCGCACCACCCGCTGCGCGTTCGCCATGTAGGCGGCGGAGGGCGCGTCGTGCGGCTCCAGATCGGCGTAGGCGGTTGACTTCGCCAACTCTTGGCTCTCCTGTGCCCACTTCATGAAGTCCTTCTCCGCCACGGCCGACGCGGCTTGTGATTCGGGATACGCCGCGACTACTTGCGCTTTTATCGCCGCAATCTTCGCCATGCCATCCGCCGTCAACGGGCGGGCGATGGTGGTCTTGAGCAGGCCGACGCCGCCATCCCAATACGAATGCAGGTTCGCCGCGCCGACCACCGGGAAGTCGTTGCCGCCACGGTCGCCGCCGGGCTGCTCGTCCGTGCAGCGGCTCGCGGCGTGCAACGGCTGATGGAGGTCGCCGACCAGATGCAGCAGGTAGCGCAGCTTCGTGGCGCGGTCGGTCTTGGACGCGCGCGGGTTCTTCAGCACCGTCACGCAATCCTCCAGCATCTTCACGATGTTCTTGCTGGCCGGGGCCACCTGCGGCGTCGTGCCGTCCGCGCTGAAGGCTATGTCGCTGTAGTGGACTTCGCGGTCGGCGTTGCTGCGCACGTCATCCGCCCAGCAGCAGGCGGTGACGAACGAGCCGGTGCGCGTGCTCACGTCCACCATTTTCGTGCCGAGCTTGACCTTCTGCGGCGGCACTTTGACGGGGATGAGTTCGGTGCATCGTGCCAGCGCGTTGTTGCTCAGCCGCTCTTTCGCGATCTCGCCGATGACCATGTGGCCGGTGGGGGACCAAGCGGAGGTAATCAGTTGGCTGAGCAGCAAGAGGATCGCAGCCGCAACACTGTGCTGTTTTTTCCTCACGAGCGGGTCCGCCAGCTTTCGGCTAATAAACGGCAATCGTTCGTCAGGCGGCCTTCGACACAGGCGGTGGCGCAGCAGCACAAACGGCCTGCTCCTCAGGTATAAAGTGAGGCACCAGAGACCGATAGCGATGACTGAGTCGGTAGGAATATACCGTGGGGTCTTCAATCAGCTTTGCCAAAACAGCATGTGCCTCTCGAGATTTCTTGAGAAATTCCTCTAGCGTCCCTACAAGACGTTTTTGGGAATCGGAGCATTCTCCGCTCAGACCAGCTAACAACGCCTCAGCCTCATCACATTTCTTGCGAAATTCAGCAGCGACCATGCACCGTTCATTTGCCAACGATTGGTGAACGTCCAGAGCCTTTTTAAGAAGTGCCTCGACGCTGTCGGACCTTGCTTTGGTCCAAATACCGTCGCCCGCCTTGCTGGCGGCGATCGCCAGCACTTGGACATTTTCTGTGGCGCGGCACATCTTCGCCTCGTCACCCCGACCAGCCGCGAACTCGCCCACAACCTGCCGGGCATTTGCGATTTGCTGGTCCAGTTTAACTTCCAAGGAACATGATGCGATTGGCTCTTCTTGTTCGGTTGTCATGGCAGGTCTTCTCTTGGTTTTTGGAAAGGGTTCTACTTATGCTGTCGGAAGTAATTTGTCTAGCATAAGTTCAACTCGCGGCATTCGTTGCGGGCTTGCAACCGCCCAAGTGGTGTGATTGGCCTCGGAACTCACGAACCCTTTTTTCAACCAGCCCTACGAACTCGGACGCCTGCGCATGGAATGCATCCACCTTGCGGCACAAGGCAGTCATCGCCTTCGCTGCGTTAGCGATTCTTATTTTGGCTTCATCGTTGTTGCTGGGAGGATCGTCTGGTTCCAAATGTCTGTAAACGTAACTCATATCGGTCACAATCTCGCGGCCAAGATTTGGAAAGTCGGGTAAGTTCACTCCTTCGGATTCGAGCTGTGTTAAAGGGGGCATGCTCTCAACAATTTCGTTCCACGCGTCGTTCCGAAACATCCGCACCAAAACACTACGGAGCTCGTCCGTCTTTATAATATGTTCAGCCCATGAATCCACGTTTGGTTTGAAGTCGTCAACCAAGCTGTTCTCAATTGGGCGGAGAATCACTTGTGTCGTCTCTGTAGCCTTTGAGTAATATTCACCGCACAGATGCTCCAAAGACAAGAGCAGGTAGGTCGGAGTGACAGGATTATAGCAGACATTATCGAAACCCTCGCCGTAACGCTTTCTTGCGTGATCTCTGATCACGGGAGGAACAAGGTCTCGCAGCCAAGCTTGCACTTTGGGTCTGTGAATCCGGCTATCGATGAAAAAACCCAGTGGAATGCCGACGAACAAAAAGAAAAGTATGGTCGCCGATGCGGCGAACAATCGGATCGTATGAGGATCCGTGGGCATCTTTTGGCCGGCGAAGCAGCCGACGATTGCTTCCGCTAGGAAATAAACCCCGCCGACGAGAAAGACTAGACTCCCAACACAGGCCAGCAGCCTCAGGATTAGGTGTTTTGGTGGTTTTGCAGTTTGTGACACGGGTTTCCCTCCGTCAACTCATGCCGCCGCCGGCCTGCGGCCTGGCAAGCAGACCGCGTGCTGGACGCATCGGTGGGATGTGATGCGTCATTGCACGGTCAAGCTGGACTTGTTTTCCTTCACCTCGATACAGCCCTCCGAGTCTCTTCTGGAGACTCAAAACGGTGGCTTCCTTTTAACAAACGGCGCCCGCTGGCACAAGCGCCATTTTCTTCTGTCGGCGCGCCCAAGGCTGGACGGGGCGATGAGCGCGCCGGTAAGCGTCTATTTCTTACATCGCCATGCCCTGGGCGGGGTCGCTGGGCGGGCTTTGCTGGCCGCCGCTGCCGACGGCGATGACGTCGAACCAGTAGCTCTTGCCGGCGGTCATTTTCTTACGCCGCCATCTTCTCGGCGGGGTCGCTCCAGGGGCCTTGGCCGGCGGTGCCGAGGGCTGCGACGCGGAACCAATACTTCGTGCCGCTGGTGAGGCCGGCGATGTTGGCGCTGCTCTTGACGGAGCTGGCTGCGAGTTTCCAACTCGCCTCGTCGCCGGGCGTCGTTGTCATCTGGATGACGTAGCTGCGCGCGCCGGGAACCTTGTCCCACGCGAGGTCCACGGTGCCGACGAAATCGCCGGTCGTGCCGTAGAGGTTGACGACTTGCGTCATCGGGCCGACGGCCGGGGCGCGGCCCGGCTCAAACGCCACGAGGTTCAGGCTCTGGATTTTCGCGATCTCGCCCTTGGTGGCGGTTTGCGCGGCGTCCACGAGTTCGTCGAACGCGATGTCCCACGCTTCTTCGGCTTCGTTTTGCAAGCCGAAGAGACGTGTCGCTTCCGCCTGCGCCAACTGGGCGGTGTTGAACGCGCCGTTGAGCGCGGTGCTCGCGGTGGCGAGCGCGGCCAGTTGCGTAGTCAGCGTGGTCGCGTTCGGGTTGTCGGTGCAAGCGGTGGCAATCTGCGCCGCGCCTGCGGTTTTGTTGGGGATGGGTTGCTTCTTGAGGTCACGACGTATCTTCGCCATTTTCGTTCTCCTTTGTGGCGGGTCTGGCACTCCGTAGCGCGCGCCGGAACCGTAGCGGACTCCGGACCCGTAACTAGCCATTCGATGTTCTCCTATTCATTGCTAACCGGCTTGAGCGCGATGCTACCGCGTGGGGTTTGGTTGGCAACTACAAAAAACTCGCGCGGGTTGCGTCGCAGGTCGTTCGCCACTCCTCGCGTGTCGCCCGACCCGCAATGAATGTCGTTCGGAACGCAGCGCGTGTTGCTCGACACGCAAGCCGTGTCGTTCGCATCTCCTTGCGTGTCGCGCGTCACACAACGCGTTTCGCGCGGAACTCGTGGCGTGTCGTTCGTAACTCTTTGCGTGTCGCGTGGAACGCAACGGATGTCGCTCGGAACTCGTGAAATGTCGCGCGAGATTTCAGAAGTTCCGGCAGTCCCGAATGCCGTTTTATGCGGAATTTGTGGGTTTTTCGGGGTTTTGTTGAAAAACGGCCCTCTTTTCGATTCGGGGTTGCCTTCGTGGCCCGGCAGGAGTAGAACCGGGCCGAACCACGGAGAACACTATGGCTACCTTCGACCCCGCCCGACCACATGACGGCTCCACCATCGAAGCCGACGAATTACGCGACCAGTTCAACTCCCTCAAAGGCCTCGTTGACGCCGTTCCCGCCGGGCCTCCTGGCGCGGACGGTTCGCCCGGAACTAACGGCGCGGACGGGCGTGGCATCGCCGAGGTCTATGACAGCGGTGATGGTCGCGCGATGGTGCGCATGAGCGACGGAACCCTTTACGGCCCGTTCATCGTCGCAAGCGGCCCAGCCGGGCCGCAAGGCGAGCGGGGCGCTGATTCGACAACGCCGGGGCCGGAAGGTGCGACCGGGCCGGAAGGCCGGCACGTCACGAACGTGCGCGACAACGGCGACGGTCGCGCGATTGTGGATATGAGCGACGGCAGCAGTTTCGGGCCGTTCTGGGTTGCCAGCGGGCCGCAAGGCGACCGTGGAAGCGATGGCGGTCAAGGCCCCGCTGGCAATGACGGGCGGAGCATCGTCAATGTGCGCGACAGCGGCGATGGCCGCGCGATTGTTGACATGAGCGACGGCGGCAGCTACGGCCCGTTCAGCGTTGCGGGCGGTCCGGCCGGTCCTCCGGGAAATGAGGGCGCTCAAGGCCAGCAAGGGCCTCCCGGCGAAGTCACCAGCCAGCAACTCTCCGACGCCATCCTCGGCACCAGCACCAGCACCAACGCCGTGCAACTCCTCGGCCTCACCGTCAGCGACCCGCCGACGCAGAGCGAGTTGCAGGCCGTCGCGAATAAGATGGACGAGTTGATCAACGCGATGCGGAGATGAAAGGGGCGCGTCTCCGTGGCAGAAGGCAGCCTCACGGCGCAGGTGTAGAAGTGAGAAACTCCAGTTGCTCCGCTGTCTCGCGCGTGCCGAGCGCCTTATTGTAGGCCCGATACATCAACGGCGTGGCTTCTTCATGGTCCGACGCGTGGATCATGAAATACATCATCTTCCCGCCCTCGCGCCTCTCATAGATCGGGAAGGGATAGACGTGCTTATAGTTGAACTCGCTGCGGAAACGCTCGCACGCGTATTTCGCGCGATCAATGCCACGCCGGGCGAGCAATTGATTCCAACTGGTGTCGCCCCACCACTTCGCCAACGCCCCCTGTTTGTCTTTCAACCCTGATACGCTACGGTCCAGCCATGCATTTGGGAGAAAATAAAAGAGTTCGATCTTGTTCCCGGCTTTCTTGTGCGCGGCCAACGTCGCCACCGTGGCCCAGTCGCATTCAAAAGCGCGCTGATCGAGCAAGCAGAACGCCGCCTCCTTGTCGGGAACCGGATGCTCGGCGAGCATCTTCCCCACCGTCGCGTTGAAGTCGCCCGCGCAGATGGTGATGGTCCTTCGCGGTTCTTTCTTCGTCTTCCGCGGCTGGCTGTCCCGCAGGCTTTCAAGCATCTTCACTTTCTCCGCCGAAAGCTCGCACAGGTAGAAGTGACGCAACCATCGGGGCCGGCTTTCCAACACCAGTTTCGCCGCCCACATTTCTTCGTTGTCCGGCTCCTGCGGGCCTGCGAAGCCGTCAATATATGAGCCGTGTTTTGTGATGAGAACAAAGTAGTAGAGATACCGCCCGATCAACTTCGCCTTGTTCTCTGTCCAGATGGGATGATGCAATTGCCGGAATTTGCGCGCCGCCTCTTTCAAGTTTTTCGGTGGAAGCTCGAACAAGTATTCGCTCATTGCATCATGCCGCCTTCGGGATTTCATCCCAGGTTGTTCCGTCAAGTCGCCGGCCGGCTTGTTTCTTGCCTTTCGCCTCCATGTAAACCTCTTCGCCCGCGACATCATCCCAAAAACTCAGCACGGTTTGCGTGTTGCGATTGCGCCGTCCGGCGACCGGCGCCCAGTGGCCCCATTGTTTGAAATGAAAGGGGATGCCGGACTGCTGGCATTGGTCGCGAAGCGTCCGTGCCCAGCCGGGCAGCATAGGTCGCGCGTTTGGACCGCTCTCGCCCCCGGCGATGATCCAATCAATCGGGTGGAGTTCGCTTGGCCGCTTGACCGTCCACGAACTCAGATCAAGCGGCCCCAACAACGGTTCACACGAGAGAAAGCGGCGTTTCGCCGGATGCTGAAGCAGCAATGGCAGACGCTTCTTCGCCCATTCTTGGTTTTCAACGCTCGTGCCAATCCAGACATTTGCCGGCCATGTCGCCGTCCACGGTGCCATCCGGCCAATGTTCTCCGGGCGCTTGGTCAGAAGCAGCCAATCCAGCCATGGCGTCACGCGGATCACTTCCCAAAGCCGCCGCCTCGGCGCATCCAATTCCGCGCGGCCTTCAAACACGTCGGCCATCGAAGCGCAGAAGACGCGCTTTCGTTGCCCTTCGCGCTGAGCGTCCGTGTTCCAATGCAGCGGCTCTTGCCAGTGGTTTGGGCCGAAGAACCGCCGTTTGGACTTCGCACCCCAAACGTCAGCGCCCACCCGTCTGGCCCACGTCTCCGCGTAACAGTTAGCGCAAGCGGGTGACACCTTCTGGCATCCCCACCAAGGATTAAACGTGTGGTCCGTCCATTCAATGTTTGAGTTCTTTGCCATCGCTTGGCCCGAAAGAATGTCACCAACGCTCGGCGAACAAAAGCGTTTTCGTCGTCGGGGTCGCGTCGGAGGTCGTCGCGTCGGGGGTCGTCGTCGCGTCAAGGGCCGATTCCTGATTCTTGACGGATTCATCGCCCACCCTCTGCTATCACGGAGATTCTGCCGCGCGAGAAGCGTTAGCCGATTGCGGATTGCGGAATGCGGAGTGCGAATTGGCAAAGCGTCCGGCAGCGTCAACGGCGGGCGCACCGCCCCCCGGAACCGTCCTTGGGGGGCGCTTTTTTGTGAAAAAGGCGGGAAAAAACCTTGCAAAGTGGCGGGGGGTCACTAACCTTTCCGCTCCCTCTGCGGAAAGAAAAGATGTGGTGACTGCGGTTGTCCGCATTCCCAAGCCGCCGCGATTGCGGCGGTTTCTGCACAGGGGCAGAGTTTTGACAAGTAAAGGGTGAACATGCCGTCCCGACTACAAGAGCGTTACAAGA
>DYDC01000018.1:0-14882 GCA_020718125.1 Methylacidiphilum sp.
GCCGCTGTCGTCTGCGGAAGTCCCACAGCGTGTTGGCATCCGGCGCCTTGTCGGCCAGCGTCCAGCCGATGAACTGTTGGAAGCTCAAGCGGTCGTTGATCTGATACTCGGTCTGCTCGTCGGAGAGGTTGAAGAAGCGTTGCACCAACAATGCCTTGAACATCTTCAGCGGATCGTTGGGGCGCGGCCCGCCGGGGCCTTGGGCGGGTTTCTCCAACGCCGCTTCCAACAGGGGGCGAAAGCTCTCCCAATCGATCACGGCATCAAGGCGGCTCAACGGATTGCCCTTGGCCAGGAGCCATTGGACGCGCAGTTCCACGTCAAAGAATCCGGGGGGTTGGGAGGCTTTGCAGCTCTTTTTCAAGGTCTTCATGCGGCCATTGTATCAGCGCTTTCCTCCACAGCAAATAGTGTCGTTATTCCTCGTCATTTTTTCTGAGTTACCGGAGGCGCCCTTTGGAAGAAGCTCGCGACAACGGTCACTGGGATGAACTCTGGCTTACGGCTTGATGGCGCGGGTTCCGAGTTGCGCCCGCGCAAAAACCGTCGTGAAAAACCGTCTTGACCCCTCATTTTCCTTCGATATACTCTGCGCACTTGTTCGGAAAGATTTGTCGTCCGGGGAAGAGTGGGCTTGACCCACTCTTTTGTTTCTGGGCGCATGCCATCCGATCAAGTCCGAGTTATGAACGGCGATTTACTGGCAGCATTGGATTATTTCGAGCGCGAGAAGGGTGTTGACCGCAAGACCCTTCTGGAAGCGATCGAAACCGCCGTGCTTTCCGCCGCCAAGAAAAGCGTCGGTCCCGCCCGCGATCTTCGGGTGGAAATTGACCGCAAGACCGGCGCCATGCGGTGTCTCGCAAAACTAAAGGTCGTTGAACGAGTCGCTTCCCCCCACGACGAGATCGCAATCACCCGCGCCCGGGGCATCAAGCCGGACGCCCAACTCGACGAAGACGTGGACGTGGAAGTCACGCCCGCCGGTTTCGGGCGCATTGCCGCCCAGACCGCCAAGCAGGCGATGATGCAGCGCATCCGCGCGTTCGAGAAGGAGCGCATCTTCGAGGAGTTCAAGGACCGCGTCGGCGACATCCTCAATGGCACCGTCCGCCGCTTCGAGCGCAGCGACGTGATCGTGGACGTGGGCAAAGCCGAAGCCCTCATGCCCCACAAGGAACGCGTCCCGACCGAGGAATACATGGCCGGCGACCGCATCCGGGCGTTGTTGCTCGAAATCCAGCCGACGCCGCATGGCCCCGAGTTGATCCTGAGCCGGTCCCATCCTGACTTTGTCATCCGCCTCATGGAACTCGAGGTCAACGAAATCAAGACCGGCCAGGTGAAAATCCATGCCATTGCCCGCGAGGCCGGCTACCGCACCAAGCTCGCCGTCATGTCGCTCAACGACAAAGTCGAGCCGGTCGGGGCCTGCGTCGGCATGAAGGGCGTCCGCATCAAAAACATCGTCCGCGAACTCAACAACGAGAAGATTGACATCATCCGCTGGGACAAGGACGCGAAGGCCTTCGTCAACGCGGCCCTCTCGCCCGCCAAGCTCCGCAGCATCGAGGTGGACGAGGCCAGCCAGACCGTCAAAGTCCTCGTGGACGAAGACCAGCTTTCCCTCGCCATCGGCAAACGCGGCCAGAACGTCCGCCTCGCCAGCAAACTGACAGGCTGGAAGATTGACATCCAGAAGAACGAGACCGTCCGGGAAACCTTCGAGGGCAAGGTCAAGGGCGCCGTGGACGCCCTTGCCACCGTGCCCGGCATCGGCGCCGAGCTTGCGGACAAGCTGGTGCACGGCGGCCTGCCGACCATTGATGATATTCTGGGCGCGGATACCGCGGACATCGCGGAGCTGCTCAGTGTCGAGGAAGAACAAGCAAAAACAATTCAAGAGGCCGCGGCGGCCGCACACGAGAAAGCCAGCCAGCCGGCCTCACCAGCCGGCGCATGAAGCCGCTGCCGGTCAGCCATAACCCGTCCCGGTGGACGGAGCGAGTGACGGACAGGAACAAACCATGGGCGTTCGCGTTTACGAACTTTCCAAGAAGTATGGAGTCGAGAATGCAGTTCTGATCGAGAAACTGCATTCCATCGGCTACAAGTCCGTCAAGCAACCCTCCAACACCATAGACAAGATCACCGCCGAGTTCCTTGTGAAGGAACTCGGTCTTGTCGAAGTCGCGCCACCCCCGCCACCCCCGCCACCCCCCGCTCCAGCCGCTCCGCCACCGCCGCCCGCGACTGCCGCGCCTCCCAAGCCTGCCATTGCGGGTGCGCCCCCGGCGGCAGTGCCAACCACCGGTCCGCGGCCTGCGGTCACGCCTCCCATCGGCATCGGCAGGGCAATGATGCAGACCGTCGTCGCGCCACGTCCGGCTTCGTTGGCCGCCCCCTGGCCGCGCGTCGCGCCCGCCGGGCCTGTGGCACGGCAAGTCCAGCCCACTGCGCCAACCCGGCCATCCATGCCGGCTGCGCACATCGCGCACAAACTTACATCCCCCGCGGCGCCCACCACGCAAGCGCCCGCCGCGCAGCCACCGTCGCCGGCGAAACCGGCCGAACAGCCGAACACACCCGCATCGCTCGCGCGCGCCCATATCCCGCCCGACCGCATCATCCAGATGCGCTCGCCCGTGCTCGTGCGCGACCTTGCGACCCGGCTGAAGCTGAAACCTTTCCAGGTCATCTCCGAACTGATGCAGTTGGGCGTCTTCGCCAAAGTCACCGACGCCATCGAGGAAGACAACGCCAAGCGCCTCTGCGGCAAACGCGGCTACTTCTTCGTCCTCGAAAAACGCGAGCATGATCGCGCCCAGGTCCACAAACCGCCTCCCGTAGTCAAACCAGCGGCAATCGTCGAGGAGAAGCCCGAGGACCTCAAACACCGCCCGCCGGTGGTCACCATCATGGGCCATGTGGATCACGGCAAGACCTCGCTGCTCGACGCCATCCGCAAGGCCAATGTTGCCGCCGGCGAAGCTGGAGGCATCACCCAACACATCGGCGCCTACACCGTCATGGCCCCCTCCCCCCACAAGGAAAAGGCGGGCCAGCACGACCAGATCACCTTCCTCGACACGCCGGGCCATGAGGCGTTCACCAAGATGCGCGCCCGAGGCGCCAACGTCACGGACATCGCCGTGCTCGTCGTTGCCGCCGACGACGGTGTCATGCCGCAGACCATTGAGTCCATCAACCACGCCAAAGCCGCCAAGGTGCCGATCATCGTCGCGGTCAACAAGATTGACGCGCCCGGTTCCAATCCGCTCAAGGTCAAGACCCAGATTCAGCAACACGGCCTCAACGTCGAGGAATTCGGCGGCGACGTTATCTGCTGCGAAGTCAGCGCCACCAAAAAGCTCGGCATCGAGAAACTCCTCGAGAACATCATCCTCCAGGCGGAAATGCTCGAGCTGAAGGCCAACCCGAAACGGAAGGCCATCGGCATCATCATCGAAGCCGAACTGCAGGCTGGCGCCGGTCCCACCGCCACCGTGCTGGTGCGCTCCGGCACCCTCAAGCAGGGCGATCCCGTCATTTGCGGCCCGTTCTGGGGCAAGATTCGCGCCATGCTCGACGACCATGGCCAGAAGATCAAGCAAGCCGGGCCGGCAATGCCCGTGCAGATTCTTGGCCTCAACGGCGTGCCCGAACCGAGCGCGGAACTCACCGTCATTGCGAGCGAGAAGGAAGCGCGCGAGCTGGCCACAAACAAGCGGGAAGAACTGCGCATCAGCGCCGCCGAGCCGGCCCGCAAAGCCACACGCGAGGCCCTTTTTGCCGCGTTCGAGGCCGGCGAGAAGAAGACCCTCAACATCGTCCTCAAGGGCGACGTGCAAGGGTCCCTTGAAGCAATTGCCGCCGCGCTCAAGGACATCCAGAGCGAGAAGATCAATCTCGAAATCATCCACACCGCTGTCGGCGCCATCGGCGAGAACGACGTTTTGCTCGCCTCTGCCAGCCAGGGCATCATCGTCGGCTTCGGTGTCAAGCTGGCCCCCGGCGCCAGCGACCTCGCCAAGCGCGAGGGCGTCGAGATCCGCCTCTACTCGATCATCTACGAACTGATTGATTCCGTGAAGGAAGCCCTGGCCGGCCAACTCGAACCCGTGAGCAAGGAAGTCATCGTTGGCCACGTCGAAGTCAAACAGGTTTTCGAGGTCTCCAAAGGCACCGTTGCCGGCTGCGTCGTCACCGACGGCCGCGTCACACACGGCGGTCGCGCCCGTGTCCTGCGCCGCAAGGCGGTCCAATACGAAAGCTTCATCCAGACCCTGCGCCGCTTTCAGGACGACGTGAAAGAAGTCCGCGCCGGACTCGACTGCGGCATCCGCGTCGAGGGCTATCAAGACTACCAGACCGGCGACATCATCGAGATCTACACCGTCGAAAAGGTCGCGCAGAAACTCTAGTAACGTGCAATGCGTGATGCGTAAGGCCGGAATTGCGCATCACGTATTCCGCATCACCCATGTCCACCTACCGAATGCGCCGCGTCTCCGAGCTGGTCAAGCAGGAGGTCAGTGAAATCATCCGCCGCGACGTCGCCACCGGCGATATCGGCCTGATCACCGTCACCGGCTGTGAAGTCGCCAGCGACCTCAAAAACGCCCGCGTCTATGTCAGCGTCATCGGCGACGCCGCAAAACAAGCCGCCGCCCTCGCGTTACTCGAACGCCATCGCGGCCACATCCAGCACGCCCTCGGCCGCGCTGTGGCGCTCAAATACACGCCCCACCTTCACTTCCTGATTGACGAAGGCATGGAGCGCGGCGAGCGCATCTTCCGAATTCTTGACGAACTGGAGCACGAGAAGCCCTCGAATGAGCCTTGACCCCGCCCGCCAGATCGGCGACCTCGTCCGGCAGTGCCAGACGTTTCTGGTTGCCGGCCACTACCGTCCCGATGGCGACGTGCTTGGCTGCCAGATCGCGCTGGGGCTGGCACTGCAAGCCCTCGGCAAGTCCGTCGAGGTCTGGAACCAGGACGGTTTGCCGCAAAAATACTCCTTCCTGCCGCAAAGCGGGCTGCTACAGAAACCGCCCGCCGCGCCGCACGATTTCGACGTAGTGCTCGCCGTGGACACCGCCACCTATGAGCGGCTCGGCACGGTTCGGGAGCGCATCGCGTCCCGCAAAGCGCTCGTGAACATCGACCACCACGGCAGCAACGAGCGGTTCGGCGACCTCGTCTGGGTCGAGCCGCGCGCCGCCGCCAGCGCCGAGCTTGTCTATCGCCTGCTTCGCGCCAACGACTGGCCCGTGACAGCCGACATTGCCGCCAGCCTTTACGTCGGCCTCGCCACCGACACCGGCTCGTTTCAGTATTCGTCCACCACCCCTCAAACGCTGCGCATCGCCGCCGAGTTGCTGGAGGCGGGCGCCGACGGAGCGGAGTTGTGCCGGCTCAGCTTCCAGAGCTTCCCGATGCGGCGGCTGAAGCTGCTGCAACAAGTCCTGGCAAACGTCCGGTTCCGCTGCGATGACCACATCGGCAGCTTCTGGATCACGGATGAGACGTTCCGCCAGACCGGCGCGCTGCCGGAGGACACCGAGAACCTCATTGACCACGTCCGCGCGATTGACAGCGTCGTCGCGGCGGCGTTGTTCGAGGCGGGCCGCGACGGCATCATCCGCATCAGCCTGCGCTCCAAATCACCCAAGGTCAGCGCCGACGCCATCGCCGCGAAGTTCGGCGGCGGCGGCCACCCCGGAGCCGCCGGCGCGCGCATCGAGGGCGACCCCGCATCCGTCGAGACCGCCGTGCTGGCTGAGATGGAGAACGCCGTCCGCGCCGCCGGCCTGTAAAACAGAAGAGACCCCGACCCGAAAGCCGGGGCCTCTCCGAGCGACGCAGGCGTCAAAGCGGTCGCCCTCCGCCGGGAGGTTGCGCGGGGCCTCAGGAGGCTTCAGGCGGGAACCCCGCGCACGACGCCCGCATTTTTGCCGCCCAGATCCTGCGGCCTTCACGGCTGCAAGCGCCTATTTTGACTCGCCAGCCGTCCAACCGTTCAAGGAAGTTTTTGCCATGGGCACACACGCAGCCCAGCGGCACAACTCGCTTGCATGGCGGTCGCCCTGCTCCTACGCTCTGCCGCTCGCAACTTGCGCGAACGAACACAATGAACGAACTCACTCCATTTGACGGCGTGCTGCTGGTGGACAAGCCGAAGACCTGGACGTCGCACGATGTGGTGGCCAAGATTCGCGGCCACTTTCGCTTCAAGAAGGTCGGCCACTGCGGCACCCTCGACCCGATGGCCACCGGCCTGTTGGTCTTGGTGCTCGGCCGGGCCACAAAACTCAGTGAACGCCTCATGGGCGACGACAAGGCCTACGAGGGCGCGATGCTGCTCGGCGCCACCACCGACACCGCCGACTGTGACGGGCGGGTCGTGGAAACCAGGCCGGTGCCGCCGTTGACCGAAGCGCAACTGGTCGAGGTCATGGCCAAGTTCAAGGGTGACACCTACCAGATCCCGCCGATGGTCAGCGCCATCAAGCACGAGGGCCAGCCGCTCTACAAACTGGCCCGCAAAGGCATCGAGGTCGAGCGCGAGCCGCGCCTGATCCACATCTATGAGCTTCGTCTCCTGAAGTTCGAGCCGCCGCGCATCGAGTTCCGGCTCGCCTGCACGAAAGGCACCTATGTCCGCACGCTGGCCGCCGACATCGGCAAGGCGCTCGACTGCGGCGCCCACCTGGCCGAGTTGCGCCGCACCGTGTCCGGAAAATTCGATGTGAAGGACGCCCACGCGCTGGAGCAAATCCTCGCGCAGCCAAAGGACAGGCTGACCCAATGGATCATGCCCCTGCTTGAGGTCGCGCGGGGCTTGCAGCCGTAAACTTGCCGCCATGCAGGTTGTCCACCATTTCACCGATTTGCGCCGGTTCACCCGGAAGAGTTGCCTGGCCATCGGCGTCTTCGACGGCGTGCATCGCGGCCATCAGGCGGTCATCGGCGCGGCCATCACGGACGCGCAAACGTGCGGCGGGCTGGCGGTCGCGGTGACGTTTGATCCCCATCCGGCCCGCGTGCTTGCCCCGGAACGCGCGCCGTTGCTGCTGACCTCCACCGCGCATAAGCTCGCGCTGATCCGCAGCCTCGGCGTGCAGGTCTGCGTCGTGATCAAGTTCGACCGGGCGTTTGCCAACACGTCCGCGGAGGACTTCCTGCAGCTTGCCATCAAACACACCCCGGCCTTGCAGGCGATCTGCGTCGGGGCCGGGTTCCGTTTCGGCAAGGGCCGCGCGGGCACCGTGTCGTTGATGCGCGAGTTCAGCAAGACGCACGGGTTCAGGCCGCACGAATTGACGTCGGTGACGCTGGCGGGCGAGGTCATCTCCAGCACAGCCGCGCGTCGCGCGGTGGCATCGGGCGATCTGGCAAAGGCGGAAACGATGCTGGGCCGGCCGTTCTCGATCCCCGGCACGGTGGTGCGCGGTGACGAGCGTGGCCGCAAACTCGGCTATCCCACCGCGAACCTCGACCGCCACAACGAGGTCCTGCCGCCCAATGGTGTCTATGCCGTGCGCGCGACCATTGCCGGCAAACCGCAGCCGGGACTGCTGAACATCGGCCTGCGGCCCACGGTGCATAAGGCACAGGCACCGCCCCTGGCAGAGCTTCACGTGCTCGACTTCTCCGGCGACCTCTACGGCAACGACATCGAGGTCAGCTTTGTCGCGCGCCTGCGCGACGAACAACGGTTCGATTCGCTCGACGCTCTCCGCGCCCAGATTCGCCGTGACGAAGAGGCCGCCCGCCGACTGCTCTTGCAGAACCAAGACCGCCGTTAAGCGGCAGTCTCCGACCGCCGAGTGTTAGCTGGGCGCGGCGGCTTCCCAGTCGCCGGAATAGAGTGGGCCGCGCGTCCCGCGCGGCAATCATCACGATTGGCCGTGCCGGAGGCACGACCCACCTTGGTAGGCGACAAGAATATCGCCCCTCCCAGCTATTCGGCGGCCAGCGGCCCGCAGGCTGCTGTCCGCTTGATCGGCCGCTATCGGTGCGGCGTGGCATGGGCTTCCAGCCCATGATGGAGACACCTCCAGCGTTGCCGCACGGCTCATGGGCTGGAAGCCCATGCCACCTGTCGCTGGCACACGGTTTGCCCTTAATGTGTGTAGCGCCGCAAAAGCCGCGAAATCGTGCGGCCGGCAATACACGGATTGTCCAATGCCGAGTCAGCCGAGTGCGGCGCCAGGAGTGATGCTGCGGCGACAGCCGCACGGAGCAGATTGGAGAATGATAACGGGTCGTCCCCGCCCGCGACCCAATGGTGTGACAGACGACGTTTCAATCGGCTGCCTTTCCGCGTATCCTCTCCTGCTCCCCCGCCAACGCGCAAGGCCGCCGATCTGATGGCGCGCGAGGCCCTGTTTCGCGCGCCATCTTGTTTGCAGGAGCACCGGAGGCGCGATGGATAGCAGCGCCACGGCGCGAGCCGTGGGAATGTGTTGTCAGAGCAGGACAAGCCCCGGCAGGGGCGGCAGAAAACGCGTCTTTACCCGGTTGGTTCTTTCGCCCCTGCCGGGGCTGCCTCTCGCTTTTACACGCCCCACGGCTCGCGTCGCGGGCTATCCTCTTGCGCCGCTCCGCGGCTTAGACGATGCCGACAACACGGTCCTGAACGCCGGGCTATTGTCGCACCGTCCCTGGTGAAAGACTCACGGCGCCACGTAGCCGCCTGTAGTAAGGTTGCCAATCACGGTGGGCAGAGGCGTCGTGAGGTTGCCGTAGAGGTAAACATTACCGGTGGGGCCGGCGTTCAGCGCGCTGCCGCTGTTGAACTGGAGTTCGCCACCGCGGATGTAGATGTTGCCGCCAGCCGTGGCGCCGTAGGCCAACAGGCTCGAATCCACCAGCGAAACCAGGCCGGCCGACCCGCCGTTGAGGTTGATGATGCCGCCCATGCCGACGGAGCCTACGGCGCTGAGGATGGCGTTGTTCAAGGCAATATTGTTAGCGGCCAGCGTGATCATGCCACCGTTGTAAGCGTCGGCGCTAAGCTTCGCGTGCTGTATCCTGATGGCATCAATCGCGGCGATCTGGAGATGATTGCCGGCTGCCATTGGCGAGGCAGCCACTACATTGATGCTCTTGGTGTCAACGCCAGTGGCCACGCCGACGATCTCGACCTTGCCGTTGGGCAGGGCCGCGAGCACGTCCGCAGTCTGCTGGGCGCTCAACCGGACATAACCCTGGTTGCCGGCGTTGATGCTGACCTGGCCAGCGGTGTAGCCGGGGCCATCGCCTTGGGCCTCGATATCAATGTTCCCAGCGCCGCCAAGGCCGTTCATCTGAATGTCCGTGCTGGGGCTGGTGCCGCCGGAGATGGTCACGGAGTTCTTAGCCAGCATCTTCAGATCGCTGCCGGAGCCGCCGCCGGAATTACCACGGATGATCGTGCCAGACACCGTGATGCTGCGCGCACCAACGGTATAGCTTGGGTCTGCCGCCATCTGCACGAGTCCTTGCCCACCCACGTTGATGGCGGCCCCGCTGACGTTGATGTCATCGGGCGCGGACATGCGGAGCGAGCCGTCCGCGCCCGGATTGACAACGTTGACAACGTCCAGTTCCACAGACCGGCCCGCCGACGAAATGACTTCCTGGCCCGTGATATAGATGCTGTTTCCTGCCGTGGGCGGGACATACCCGCTGCTGTTCCGCGCCGAGAGATTCACGTTTCCTCCGGAGGCATCCAGGGAAACCATCCCGCCAATCCCGGGACCCGGCCCTGGTGACCGGACAATGACCCTGCCGGAGCCGGTGGTGTCGTTGGCCTGAATGTCTGTGCCGTCACTGATCACCACCCTTTGCGCTCCCTGCAACTCCACCCTGCCGCCACCGGCAGCGTCGGAACCAGCATTGACCGTCATGCCGCTGACATCAATCATCTGGGCCGGCGTCAGGGTGGAGCCGTCATAGTTGCCCATCAGCACCGCGCCCGCGTTGCCCTGGCCACCACTGGTGTTGAAGCTCGAATTGAAGATCTGGATGCGGTCCGACCCGCTCACGATCACGTCGCCGCCGCCGTAAGGCCCGCTGGTGTCAAAGCCGGCGGTCATCGGATGGGTCACGCCCTTCACGCCTGAAATCCAAATCTGTCCCGCCTGCGGGGGCGACGGGAAGTTTGGCGCGCCCGCGACCAACCAGATGGAGCCGCTTTGGGCATCCAGTTCGATGCGGCCCCGCAGATTGTCCCGGCCCGGAGACTGAAACAACATGGAGCCAACCGTGCCGCTGCTCCCCGCGCAAGCGTCCATCAGCGTGGTTCCCTCCACACGCACCAGCAACTTACCCAGAAGCGCCACTTGGCCACCAACTCCACTGCCCGCCTCCGGCGCACTCGCGCTGATGTTTGCATCACGCACGATGACCGTGTCGCCCGCATCAACGTCTGCGCCGGCATACATGCCAAAATGGTAGTTGAACCCGATTTTACCGCCGTTCAGACCCGTTGCAAGCGCCTGGCTCGGCGTGCCCGGACTGCCCGGACTGCCCGGAGTTCCTTCGAACGTCAGCGTGCCGCCGCTGTGCAGATAGACCGTGCCGCCGTCATACGCAGGCGTTCCGCTATCGTCAGACACGCTCACAATGGAGGGATCCACCGTCAGATTGCCCCTTGCCACCAACTCGACCGAGCCGGAACCACTGGCATCCACCGCAGCACCCAACTGTGAATTCCGGACCAACATCGTGTCCGCCTCCGCATGGACCAGTTTCACCACTGGGCCTGTTGTTGGGGGATTGTTTCCAAGGTTGTCAAACGTCAGGTTGCCCTCTGTCTTGACCGAAACCATGAACTGCTGGCCAACATCAGCCTGTAGGGTCGGGTCGCCGGTCATCCGCACGTCCATGTCGAACAGGTCGAAGTGTGCGATGCCAGACGACGACTCCATCCAGCCAGTGAACCGCGTCCCGCCGGCATCAACGATTCGCGGGCCTGTCGTGGGGGTCGTGCTGACATCCACCGTGTCCGCGCTGCCGATCGTGAATGGCGATGCGGCCTGATACAGGAATTCAAAGAGATTGGCGGCGGTGTAGCTCGGAATGGCGTTGCCGGCATCGCGGAAGATGTAGATGGCGCCGTTCGGCCCGGCATCCAGCGTGTTGGCCCCGAAGAAGTCCACCGTGCCACCCCGGATGTAAATGGTCCCATCGGGAGAGGACAAGCCACCATAAGCCAGCAAGCTGGAATCGGTGATAGAAACCAGGCCGAGGGCCTCGCCATTGAGATTGATGATGCCGCCGCCGAACGCAGAGAAGGAAATGGCGCTGAGAACGGCGTTGTCCAGCGTAATGTTTTTGCCAGCAACCGTAATGACACCACCGACACTCAGCGAACCGGACGGCGAGTCGGCGTTCAGAACTGCGTTCCGGATCAACGCGTCGGCCGCCGCCCGCACGGCAACGTGGCCACGCTGATTCACGCTCTCGGCAAGCAACTTGACCGTCCGATCCGATCTATAGACCGCGCCAATGAGGGCGATGTTACCGTTGGCCAACGCGCCCATCGCATCGCCTGTCTGCTGTGCGCTCAGCCGCACATAGCCTTGGTCTGTGGAGACCACATGGATGTGACCGTCGCCGACCGTCTCGCCCGATGGCCCGGTATAACCTGAATACTCGCCGGACGCGAACCCGGCCTTGACGAGAATCTCTCCCGGCGCAACGGCACCGTTGGCTTGAATGTCCGTGCCGGTCTCAATCTCGACGCGGTGGGCCGCCGCCAGTTCCACCTTGCCGGCAGCTCCGCCGCTGGCGGCGTTGGCCTCGATGCTCGCGTCTGTCAGCTTGATCCTCCATGACGGCAGCGGGATCGTTCCTGTGCCATCATAATCACCCAGACGCACGAGGCTCGTCAGCCGGCTGCTGCCGCCGGCCACGGTCAAGTCCGCCCCGGCGACCTGGATGCCGTAAGGCGCGTTGAGTTTGATCTCGCCACCCATCGGCCCGCTGGCCTCGATGTTGATCGTCTTCGCACCGCCCGCGCCGCCCACCGTCTCGCCGGCGATTTGCATCTGCCCAAGCCCCGAGGCCAGAGAACTCAGCGCCGCCATCGAGCCTGGCAGCGGCAATCCACTTGGAGGCACCGGAGGCAGGCTCTTAGTCGCAGCCAAACGGAGATAAGACTTTCCCACTCTCGTCCACATGTCTTGAACAGCCAGCAAGACCTTGCTGAGACCCAATAAGTTGCCCGAAGCCTTGACGGTGATCGTGCCCGCGCCACCGCCACCGACCGCCTGGATGTCCGTGTTCGCGCCATACATGGACGGGAAAGCGGAACCGTGACCGGCAATGATCCCGATGCTTTCATCAGCCAGCAACTTGATCTCACCACCCGTGCCGCCGGGCGAGTTGGCGTTCATGATCACGCCATCCAGAGCGATGTTGTGGGATGGCCCCAAGCCGCCCTCGTAGCGACCCATCCAGACCCGCCCTGCGGCAAGGCTGTTATCGGCGCTGACATTGAAGCCTGCGAACCGAACCGTGATTTTGGAGCCGCTCAACAAGATTTCGCCGCCACCAGCCGTGCCAGTCGCTTCCAGAATGATATTTCGGACGTTGGGCGAATACGGTCCCAGATAAGCGTAGGTTGTCCCGGACGGCGCAGGAGAACCCGGATAGCAATAGTATTCAGGAACCATGCCCTCGATGCCGATGTCATTTATGCCCAAGGCAGGCAGTGTGCGCGTCATTACTGCCGACAAGAGGATCGGCCCCGCCGCTGCGTCCAAAGCGACCTGACCCACGTCGGCGCCCGTGCCGGAGGCCGACACAAGAATGCCGCCGGGGCCTGACGTTTCACTCGAATCAATCGTCGTCGTTCCCTCGATCCGCGTCAGCAACTTGCTGTCGAGCGACACCTGGCCGCCATCGCCCGGGTATCCCAATGTGCCCGATCCAATCCGCGCGTCCCGCACCAGCAGCTTATCGCCCGCGTTCTCGCCCAATGAAGCCATGTTGACCGTCGTGGCAAAAGCCGCGCTGGGAACGCCCGGATCGCCCAGGAAGCTGAGGGAGCCGAGACTCGTGAGCGCAATGGAACCACCGGAGTCTGCGGCCAACATGGACGGATCCACCGTCAGATTGCCGCCAGCAGTGAAGCTGATGCTGCCCGGGCCACTCCCGTCAGCCATCACTTTGATGGTGGAGTCGCGAATCAGGATGTCGCCCGTGGCGGCTCCTGCGACGGACTTCGCCAGACAGGAACTATTGTCAAAGTTCGCAAAGATCAGGTTTTGGCCGGTGTTGAACGCCACTTTGAACGGCGCGCCCACAAGCGTCGGCGTGCTCTGCAACCGCACGCCACTGTCGGCGAAATCAAACGTCGCCAAGCCGGTGTCCGGGTCCACCGTGCCGGTGAACCGGACGGTGGCGCCATTGCGGATTTCCCCCGTGCTGGCATCAATCGTGTCGGAGCCGCTGATCAGGAAGTCCGCCGCGAGGCCGTCGTAGGTGAAGAGGTGCAGGTGCCCGATGAACGTGACGGTGGGATCATAGCTGTAGTTGTCGCTATAGATGAAGATGCTGCCGCTGGCACTCGCGTCGAAGAGGCTGTTGCCAAGCAAGGTCACCGTGCCCCCCTTGAGAGTGATGGTGCCGCCGACGCCGTAGCTGCTGCTCGCGAGCAGTTCGGAGTCGGTGATGGAAACCAGGCCGGCTGCCGTGCCGTTGAGGGTGATAGTGCCGCCCGGCCCGCCGAACCCCGTCGCATTGAGGATGGCGTCCTCCAGCGTGATGTTCCCGGCACCCAGCGTGATCTGGCCGCCACTGATGCCATTCACTGCCAGATTTGCGCGTTGGATGGTGATGGTCTCAGGCGCGCCGATGGAGATGAGGCCCCCGGAGGTGCCGGCCCAGCCCATGATGTTAATGCTCCGCGTGTATCCGTTGAGCGCGCCAGCGATCGTGACGTGGCCCGGCAGTTCGTTAAGGAGGCTCGCCACCTGCTGGGCGCTGAGCCGGACGTAGCCCGCCGCGCCGGCATTGATGCGGACCTTGCCGGGGCTGGCGCCAATGCCCGTCGCCTTGACTTCAATGGACCCCGCCCCGCCGCCGCCGTTGGCCTGGATGTCGGTGGACGGGCTGAAGCCGCCTGTGATGTCCACGCCATATTGGCCATACAGTTTCACCTGAGCGCCGGAACCACTAACGGAGTTGCCATTGATGGTCGTGCCAGCCACTGAAATGGATTGCGCCGGGTCGAGACTTGGGCTGTTCCAGTTGCCCATCTGCACCAAGCCTCCGCCCCCGACATTGATCGCCGCGCCGTTGACGTTGATAAGCCCTGGCGTGCTCAACCGAACCGTGCCGCCTGCGCTGGTGCCGGCGGACAAGCTGGAGTCCGTCACCGAGACCGTGCCCCCTGCGGCACCGTTCAGCGCAATGGTGCCACCCGAACTCCCAGAACCGGACCCGAGCGCGCTCAAGAGCGCATTCCGCAAGGTGATGTTATTGGCCGTGAGGGTGACGGTGCCGCCGTGGGATGCGCCGTCGGCTGCCAACGCCGCTTGTTCGATGGTGATCGCTTGGGGAGCCGTCACGTTGACCTGGCTGACGTTACCGCCATGCGCAAAGGCATAAATCCCAATGGACTTGGAACTGCCAACCGGCGCGCCAATGATCGAGAGGTTGCCGTTGACCAAGGGGAGAAGGTCAGAACTGATTTGTTGGGCGCTGAGCCGGACGTAGCCCGCCGCGCCGGCATTGATGCGGACCTCGCTGGGGCTGGCGCCAATGCCCGTCGCCTTGACTTCAATGGACCCCGCCCCGCCGCCGCCGTTGGCCTGGATGTCGGTGGACGGGCTGAAGCCGCCTGTGATGTCCACGCCATATTGGCCATACAGTTTCACCTGAGC
>DYDC01000018.1:14991-18374 GCA_020718125.1 Methylacidiphilum sp.
CGCCTGTGATGTCCACGCCATATTGGCCATACAGTTTCACCTGAGCGCCCGCGCCAGCGGCCGAGTTGGCATCCACCGTCACGTTTTGGAAGTCAATCATCTGGGCCGGGCTCACGGTGCCGGCACCCGTGTTGTATTGGCCGACCAGGAACCTGCCGGCGTCGCAGCTGCCGCCGTTGAGGTTGAAGCTGGCGTTTTGGACCGTGATCTTCTGGTTTCCGCTCAACCGGATGTCGCCGCCGCCGCTCGCATCAAACTGGATGGTCGGGCCGGATGGCGTAGCCACGCCTTGAATATCAATAGTGCCCGCCGCCAGCGGTGCGCCCAAGCCATGCGCGGCGTTCTGCGCCCACAGGCCGATCGGGCCGGATGCAGAATCCAATTCAATGGTTCTGAAGGTGAGCGCGGAGCCGAGGGATGTAAGCTTGATGGTGCCCGGTGCCGGCCCGCTCGCGTCAATCGCCGTGTTGCCTTGAAGCTGGACCAACATCTTGCCATCCAGACTGACGGAGCCGCCCTGCCCCGCGCTCGATGCTGTTGAACTGACGTCAATGAATGTGCCTTGCACGATGACCGACGACAGGGGACCCGTGCCCTCGATGACCACGCTGCCGGCGTTCACGCCGCGCGCGTAGAGTTCGCTCATCGTGACTGGGAATGCAGTTCCCAAGATGTTGACCTGGTCGCCACCCTCGACCTCGATGTCGCCGCCTGTGCCCGCGCTGCCGCCGGAAGCCAGCAGACTGGAATCGGTCATGGTGACGTCGCCCGCATTGCTGCTCTTGACGGTAATGTTGCCGCCGTCGTTGGGGTTTCCCCGGGCGTCCACAGCGGCGTCTTTCAGGGTGACGTCGTTGCCCGTGGCAGTGGCTGTGCCGCCGTTCTTGCCGCTCACGTCCACCACGGTCTTCTCCGCTCCCGTGCCGGTGAGCTGGAGGTTGCCACCGCTCTGCAAGGTGACGGTGCCGCCGTCAAACTTCGGGCTGCCGTCAGGATTGGTTTCGCGATAGCCGTTGGCATGGAGCGTCGTCGGATCCACAATCAGATTGGCCGTTGCCTTCAAGGAAATCTCGCCCGTCACGCCCGCCTTGGAGTTGGCGCCCAACTCGGAGTTCTGGACGGTGATGTTGTTGCCCTGGCCGCTGACGCAGGTGACATCCGGGCCGGCGACAGGGGCTTTCCCAAAATCCGTCATGTTCAAATTGCCCGTCGTATTGAAACCGACTTTCGCGTCCTGCCCACCGGAGGTCTGCATCGCCGGGTCGCCCGTCAGGTTCACGGTCTTGCTGCCAAAGTCGAACTGGGCCACGCCATTGCCATCCACCGTGCCGGTGGCGATCGTCTGTGGCGGATTCGCGTTGTTGACGATGGTCGCCGCGCTGGTGTTGATGGTGGCATCGCTGCCAATCGCCACTGGCGCGTCGGCCGGCGGCGCTTCGCCTCCGCCACCGCCCGTAATCGCTTCAACGCCCGCCGTGATCGTGCTGTTATCAATCGTGGTGGTGTTGTCATTGACCAGCAGCACATCGGCGCCCTCGCCAATCATCACGAACGGCGTCTCGGCCAGCGCGCCGGTGTTGAGCAACTGCTGCTGTTGGTTGGCCGCGTCGTTCAACTCCTGCTGGTTGTTGGGCAGGCCGCCCGCGAAGAGTTTGCCGTTCATGCCCTTGAGTTTCACGTCCACCGGCTTCGGGGTGACGCCTTGGATGAACATCTGGCCGGGTTTCAGCGAGGCCATCACGCCGCCCTGGGGATTCAGGATGTTGATGGTGCCCGCGAGGCAGATGACTTTCATCGGGCTGCGGTAGGAGATGACGCCCGCCGTGCCCTCGATGGCAGCCGTGCCCGCCGGGGTGATGATGCGGCCACCGCCGGCGTTCTTCGGCATGTCGAACAGCAGCAGGCCCTTCTTCAACTCAAGCTGCCGTTTTTCCGGGTCGAAGGTGAGGATGGAGTTGGAACCGAGCCGGGTGATGGTGCGGTCCTCGAATTCCATCTCGGCCTGCGACTTCGGGCCGGTGCGGATCACGTCGGAACCGCTCACGACATCCTGACGTTTGGCTTTGCGCTCGGCGCCGCCGGTCGGCTGGTAGCGCACGTCGTTGTTGATTTCCGTCAGCGTCGCGCGGCCCAGCGGCTTGGCGTGCAGCGGGGCGAGGCCGCACGCGCAGAAGACCACGGCGATGAACAGGCAGAGTCCGCCCCGCGCGCGGCGCGGGTCGGGTTTGGCATTGGCCCAAGTCATCACAAGTTCCTTTGTAAGCAACGACCTCTCGGCAAACCGTCAAAACCGGTCAGAACATCAGTTCGCTGACAATCTTGTCCATTCCCTCGTCCATATCCATCTTGGGGGTGATGAGATCGGCGCGCTGCTGCGGTGTGAGGACGGCGTAAATCTGCGGGAGCAAGGAGCCGCTGACGTAGGTGACGAGGTCCACGGCGGCCGTCCCAGTCCTGATGGCCTGGCGGCGGAGCTTGGCCGTGGTCGCGCCGGTCAGGTTCAATTGCGCGAGGGTCTGCTCCTCTTTCTTCAGTTTCACGACCATCGAGCGCAGCGTGGCCTTGGCCGCAACAAGAATGTTGCGGATGGAGGTCCGCTGGCCCACGGTGACGCCGTCCGTCCGGCTCAGCATTTTGTCTATCCGGTCTTCCAGGCTGCATCCCTCCGAGATCTGCAATTCGGTCACTTCAAAAGCCGGGGGCGTGTAGCGCCCGTCGCTCAACTGGATTCTCACTTTTGTCGCCGTCAGCGTTGGATTGAACGTCAGGACGCCGCCCTTCTGCACGCTGTTCACAAAGGCTTTCCACTGATTCCCGCTGCGGCGGATTTCCAGCCGCGCATCATTGAGCGTGGGATACTCCCGTCCGAATCCGCTTGGGTTGGTGCGGTAGATGGGATTGGTCGCCCAATCGGTCCCTTGCGCCCCGAAGTCCACGCCGCCATAGCCGCTGGCGGTCTGCGCATCGTGCCAGTTCATCTTGGCCACGACGTTGTTGGCGTCATCCAGCAACAGGACAGTGAACGCCCCCACGCGATTTGCAGGATCGGTGCGGACCGACAGCTCAAGTTCCAGTTGGAAGTTGTCGCCGGGCGGGAGCGGCTTGTCGAGCGCATGCTCGGCCGAGGCGGTCCCATCCGCTGCATAGCTCGCCACATGGACACCGTTTGTGAACGCCACAAACGAACCGCTGATCGTCGTCCAATGCGAGGGATTGAAGGGATTGAACGGACCGCCGAAGGAATCGCTGAAATACTCCCCGTCTGCGGCGGCCCAGCTTGGGAAAGCAAGGAGGGAACCGATCAACAACGTCTTTGCTACGAGCATCCTATAAAAAACATTCATGTTTGGTAACTACTCAGGTAGCACCACCATGGTGTCACC
>DYDC01000327.1 GCA_020718125.1 Methylacidiphilum sp.
TATTCTCGTCCGTCCCTCTGGGACTTGATCGTGGTGCGTGTGTCAAGTTGCGCCCCACTGAGGCAGCCTGCGCAAAAGAACATTGAAACACGCCCCGTGCCGCGCGATAGTCGGCGGCTTTTGGGAGCAAACCATGCGCATCATTGAACCGCACATCCATTGCTACTCACGCACCACCGACGACTACGAGCGGATGGCCCTCGCCGGCATCGAGGCCGTCGTCGAGCCGTCGTTCTGGCTCGGCAGCCCCCGCGCCTCCGTCGGCACCTATGTGGACTACTTCGAGCACATGATCGGTTACGAACGCCAGCGCGCCGCCGCCCACGGCATCGCCCACTTCTGCACCGTCTCCATGAACCCCAAGGAGGCCAACAACCGCCCAGTCGCCGACCAGGTCGTCGAACTGCTCCCCGACTACCTCAAACGCGAGGGCGTCGTCGGCCTCGGCGAGGTCGGCCTCGACAGCCTTACGACCAACGAGGAGGACATCCTCCGCAAGCAGCTCCTCATCGCCAAACAACTCGGCTGCCCCGTCATCATCCACACGCCCCACCAATACAAGAAGGTCGGCGTCGAGAAGACCCTCGCCATCATCGAAGAGGTCAAGCTCGACCACGAGCGGGTCGTGATGGACCACAACACCGAGGAGACCATGCCGATGATGGCCCGTTACCCGAAGATGTGGCGCGGCATCACCGTGTATCCGACCACCAAACTCTCCATCGAGCGCGGCGCCAACATCGCCCAGCAGTTCGGCGTCGAGCGCCTCCTCATCAACTCCTCCGCCGACTGGGGTCCCTCCGAGCCGCTCAGCGTCCCGCGCGTCGCCCACGAACTCGTCCGCCGCGGCATGCCCCGCGAACAGGCCGAGCAACTCGTCTTCGACAACCCCATCCGCTTCTACAGCCAGTCGCCCCGGTTTACGTTCAAGGCGTAGCGCAAAGGACCACGCGCGTATTCGCAGCCAACTGTAGCGGCGGTCTATGACCGCCGAATTGTTGTTCGTTCAAACAGCCGGCGGTCATAGACCGCCGCCACAAACCCTCCTACGCCATCGCCTTTCAGTCTTGTCATGGCTGCCCCGTCTGTGCGAGGTATCCGGCGTCCGACGCACAACGCAACCCCTGAGGAGATTAGTTCGTGAATCTACAAGAGTTCATTAAGACAGCACTCGCTGAGATTGTTGCTAAGGACTGGCGGCGGCGTTTCAAAACCTTGGAAACGTCCCGGAATTGGGGGGCTACGGTTGGACGGTTTGGACGCGACGGAAAAGGATTCGCACCCGGCCGTCCAGCCGCAAACGTTTCTTCCAATACTCCGCCCACTCCCGCGGATCGGTGATCCGCCGCAATGGAATCCTCGCCCTCTGCGCCGCCCCCGCGTCCGGCTACACCACGCTCTCCGGCGGCACGACGCGGTATTTCAGCCCGGTCGGGCCGCGCACCACGGTCCTGCAACGGCCGTCCACGACCTGCCACTCGACATTGATCTCGCCGTGGGGCGTCGGCACGGTCCCACGCGCCCATTTCAGGCCGCACGGCCGCGGGCGCACTTCATACTCCCGCCAGCCGGGGCCGGTTGCTTGCACGCCGAGGACGTGGGTCGTCAGGTCGTAGGTCGGGCCGGCCGACCAGCCGTGGCACCAACTGCCGTCGGACGTCCATTTCTCCCACCACGTCGTCGCGCCGGCGGCCATCATCCGCAGCCAGCGGCTGCGCAGGTAGTTCAGGGCGAAACCGTGCCGGCCCGCGTAGCGCAACGCGCCGAGCAGGTAGAAGCCGAAGTAGGGCGTGCCGGTGGCCACGATGCCGTCGGGATCGGCCAGCGGATCGTTGCCGCACACCGTGTCGAGCGCGACCTGCTGGCGGGCGGGCGACGCGATGTCAAAGGCCACCGCCAGCGCGTTGGTCTGCTGGCTGATGACGCGGCCCAGTTCGTCGCCGACCCGGCAGTCGGCGAAGGCCCGGCGCTCCTCGCTCCAGAACAGGCGGTTGAACGCGGCCTTCACCTCGCGGGATTGCGCGCGGTAACGGATCGCCATCGGCCGCGCGTTGACGACCTCGGACATCGCGCCGGCCAGCTCGACCGCGCGGGCGTAGAGCGCGTTGAGCGCGGCCTGTTCGCCGCGCTGGTCCAGCGGCGCCCAGTCCACGAACGTCCAGCCCGGCACGCCGGCGAGCAGTTTGTTGGGCGTGACGTGGCGGCCGAACCACTTCAACGCCAGTTGCGCCTTCGAGTAAAGCTCGCGCACGAGCGCCTCGTCGCCGGTCATCCAGTAGTAGTCCCACAGCGACACGATCCACAGCAGCGAGAAGCCGGGCGGGAAACGGTTCGGGAACGTCGCCGGATAGACGCCCGCCAAGGCGCCGTCCGCGTCCTGCGATTGCGCGATCAGCCGCAGACCGCGCCGCATCAACGCCGCGTCGCCGAACGCCACCGCGTTGGCCAGGAACGCGACGCGCGCGTCGCCCCACCACATGGCGCGCTCGCGCCACGGGCAGTCGGTGTAAGCGTCCTCCATGCAAAGCTGCACCGTGTAGGCGCCGGTCTGCCAGATGCGGTTGAGCGCGTCGTCGCCGCACTCAAACTTGCCACGGGCTTCGACGGGATACGTCGTGAACCGCAGGCCGATGTCCTCGATGACGACGCCGTCGCCGGCCTTCCGGCAATCAATCTGCAGGAACCGGAACGCGCGTTTCTCGAACGGCTCCCACGTCTGGTCGCCGCTGCGCGTGATGAGCCTGTCGGCGTAGGCCACCTCGCTGTAGTTGGGCTTCACCACGGCGTCGGCGAGGCATTCCGCGTAGCCGATGTCGAGCACCGCGCCCGCGGGCGCGCGCAGTTTCAGCCGCGGAAATCCGGCGACCTCGCGGCCGAAATCCACGACGATGTATTCGCGCGCGCCGAGCGTCAGCGGCAGGTCGCTGGCGAGCTGCAGGCCGGGCCGATGCGGCGCGAAATCCATCAGCATCGCCACCGCGCGCTCGCTGCCGCCGCGCGCGTCGCCGAGCGGCTGCCAGCCCTTGATGTCCGGCTTCGAGGCGCCCTGCTCCGGCGGGAACGCATATTCCAGCGTGGCCTTGAGGTCTTCGCCGTGCAGCCAGCGATAAGGGCCGCTGACGGCCCAGCCGGGTTGGGGCGTTTCACCGCTGGCGGGCGGCTGCCAGATGCGCGGCAGCTTGTCGGCGGCACCGTGGAACCGCACGGCGAACTTCCAGTGGCGCCGGCCCTGGACGGTCTTCAACATCAGCCGGTTCCACCCCTGCTGGAGCGGGACGGTGACGGTCTGTCGTCCGTGGATGAGCGCGGGCAGGATGAGATGGTCGTTGATCCAGCACTTGAGGGCCTGCGCGGTGGTCAGGTCGAGCCGCACGGTTTGCGGCGCGGCGCTCTCGATGTAGGTCGCCACATAGGCGATCTGGTGGCCGGTCATCGTGTGGTCCGTGCGGAAGAAAGACTGGAGGTCAACGACCTCG
>DYDC01000328.1 GCA_020718125.1 Methylacidiphilum sp.
CGATCCGCGCCCCGAGGTCGTTGTGGAGCGGGAACTCCGCGGCCCTCACGCTGCCCGTCAGACTTGCCCCTTCCGGCTGCGGCGCCAGACCCAGCGTGAACATTGTGAGGAGGAAGTCGGCGCAGACACGGGTGGTTTCCAAGGCCGACTCCAAGAGGATCGGTTCCATCTTGTCGCGATCCGGCCATACCGCCAAGGCGCGGTCGGCGCGCATGATGGAAAATGCCGCCAGCCCCTCGATCCGCTTGCGCAGTCCTTCCAGGGCTTCTTTGTCCGTCTTGCCGAGCAACTGCGTCCGGTAGCCCCGGATCGCGATCACTCGGTCGGCCTTCAGCTTTCTGAAAATCTCCATCGCGATGTGATGCGGGCATTGGGGCTTGGCGTGGGATGGGGAGCCGATATCCTGGACGTAGTGCAACAGCGGCGCGATCTGACGGCAAGCGTTGACAGGACTCTCCGTGCGCAGCGCCTGAAGCGCGCGCCAGTAGTGTGGTTCGATGACCTCCCGGACCTCCGGCAACACGTGCTGCACCCGCCGCGGCAGGGATCGGATCAGCACGTAATCGTCGGCATAGAACGACTTCAAGGGCCGTGCATAGGTGATCCCCGGAACGGCGCGCCATTGCGCGGCAGCCATGACATCGGTGCACAAATCCGGCAGCATAGAACAATCCACGAGCACTTCGCGGAGGTTTTCTTGACCCAATAGCCGTTCCCACCGGCCCCTTTCGGGAAGCACTTCCAAGACCGCCTTCGTGATCTCGCGGTGCTTCTCCCAAGCCCGCGCGTCGCGCAGGCCCGCCATGCTCGCCAAAACAATACTCCAGCACAAAACAATCCGCGGCATTCTCATGCTTTATCCTCCCTTCAAGGGTAACCTCGCTGCGCTCGGTGATCAAAAGATGGCAGGCAGGAGGTGTAGCCCCGGGTTGTTGTTCGTTACCGCATTCATGGGTTCTTCGCCCTCACCAGGCCCATGTCCACCAATTGCAGCATCAGGTCTGTATTATACGCGTCCATGTAGGCGTTCTCCGTGAAGTTGAAACCATGCTTTTGTTCCAGCCACGGGTCGGCCACGCCGGTCAGGAACGCCCCCATGTACGGTCCGTCTTTGACCAGCGTCCAGAAGTTGAGTTGTATCACGCGCTCGGCCAGTCGGGCAAACAGCGGATTGCCGGTCTTTTCGGCCAGCCGGGACAGGGACTGCACTTTGCGGCTGGCATAGTCGTAAACCACGTACATGTTCCAGTTCTGCTGCTCCGAATGAGCGCACTGCGTCGGGTTCCGGACCCAGCTCAACTGTTTCGGACACCACCACAAGAACGCCAGGTACGCGTCCCCCACCGCCCGGTCCAGACATTCATTTTGCCCGGTGCGATCGTGCTTGTCCAGCCAGTATTCGACCACGCCCCAGATGCTGTCTTGCTCGAAGTCGTTAGGCGGTAGATCCGGATGCGCGCCGGTGAACCAGTAACGGCCCTCGACGTTCTTGCGGACGAATTGCTCCATCGCTTCGGCCAATTTCAAATAGCGGTCGTCCCCGGTGATCCGGGCGACAACCGGCATCGCAACCAGGGCCCGGGAAGAAACCACGGAATTGGACTTCTGACCCGTCTTGGCGAAGATAAGCTGTGGCAGTCCGCCGTCGGGGTTCTGCTGCTTGACGATCCAATCTGCGGCCCGCACGGCGGCCTCGTACCAGTCCTTCCGGTCAATCCCCTCACGCTCCTTGAGGCGCTGCCAGGTCAAGAGCATGTAGCGGACTGTCTCGGCGTTCATGTCCACCTTGTAGCCGACGTTTCCGCCGCGGTCCCCGCTATCGAATGTGCGCGGCCGGATGTTGTAGGTTGTGTGAAACACGCCGAAATGCGGATCCTTGCGATCGGTGTTCTGCGCTTTCAAGATAAAATCCATTTGCTCGAAAGACCGGTTGCGCCACAAAGCGTCGCCGGTCAATTCATAGAGCCGGTATTGAAGGCAGGCGGACAACGCTTGATGACTCATATACACAAAACCTTGGTCCTGCTGCAGCTCGTATCCAACGCCCGGTATCCACATCTTCGTCTTCCGCCGGCCCTCGAGGAAAATCCGCAGGGCCTCGTCGGGAGTGCAAACCTGAAGGGAGTCATCCACCCGATAGCCGCTCACCTTGATCCACGTCTCCATCAGGCTAGTGATCGCCTTGACTGAATCTCCCGCGTCGCTAAAGAGCAACTGGAGGGGATAAGAATACTTGATCTTGGAGGACAGCTTACCCCCACCGATGCGGAATTGGGGAGCCGCGATTCGGTTTTTGAAGTGGAAGGTGGTTTTTCCGGTCCAGGTTGTCGGGTTGAGGTAATCAAAAGAAGCGTCGATGCCGAACAGCACCGCCATTGATAGGTCGGGGCGGTACATCAGGGCCGCCGGCACCCCGCAGTACCGCATGGGCGAAACGTTCGCCGCCTCGCTGTTGCCGGCAAAAGGATAGAGCTGGCAGCGCCAATCGTTGGCAAACCGATCATGCCAGGCCAGGCACACCTCCCAACCCTCCAGGTCCTTGTCCACAGACCAACCGGTGTTGAAGCCGGCCGCTGGCACGTCACCGTGCACCGACACGTCCATCTGGTAGGTAAACGTCACACCACCGACCTGTGCCTGGCCGGAAAAACGGGCAGTTCTCTCGTCGATCTGCTTGCCCATCGATGCGGCGAGCCAGCGCTGCTGACCGCTTGACACGTTTCGCAGCGCCAGCATGCCGGATGATATCTGCGACTCGACCGGCTTCCCGTGAAGACTGAATCGGCCTAGAGTCCAGCCGTGTGTCCACCGCTCAAGCTCCCAGCGGAGCCCTGTACCGTTCTTCAGGACGATCGCCTCGGATGGGCCAACTCGCCCCTGGGAGGGATCGCCTTCCCGGCCCCCGCAGCAAATCGTTCCTATGGTAGCCATTGACAAATTGGAGATAAATCTGCGGCGGCTTGATTCATTTTTGCTTTTCATATGGGAACCTCCGGTAACGGTTTTGCGGAACCTTGTTGAGGGTTGTGGTTCGGTTGTTTGTCTGGTTTCAGTCATGGCGACTCCTTCTGTGTTTGGTTTCATAGTCGGCTTATCTCTGTCCCCGCCATCGCCGTGTTCATTGTGAAAGTCCTTTCTGGTCGGCGGGCACGACCCAGACGCGCTCGATGGCCTCGGCCAGCGGCTTGTCGGTCTGCACCTCGACCACCACACCGGCGGTGTAGGGTTCCCCGGCGGGAAAACATTGCTCGCGGGGGCGCGTCTGGCCGGCCGCAAGCGTCAGGCTGAGCGGGTCGCCCCGCAACACCCATGTGTAGTCGCCCTTGCCTTCCCGCACTTCGCGAGGCAGACGCAGCCAGTCGGCTAGGTTTGTGATCCCGGAAGCGCTCTTGACTTCCCGCAGATCGGCTTTCGCCCGGAAGATGAAAGACACCCGCGCCTTCGCGTCCTTAAG
>DYDC01000329.1 GCA_020718125.1 Methylacidiphilum sp.
ACCGCCGCCAGCCTCAACAACCTCAGTTGCGTCAATATCGATCTCAGCCGACCGGCCGAGGCGGCGAAGCTGGCTTTTCGATCTGCTCAGGCCGAAGAGAAACTCCTCGGCAACATTCTCTCCTTCACCTCCGAGCAACAGCGCTCCGCATTCCAGAAAACCACGCATCCCTACACGCTGTTTGCGAGCTTGGGCCAGGCACCCGGGCTGGCTCAGACACTCCTGCGCCGCAAGGGCGTCGTGTTGGATTCCCTGCTCGAAGACCGACTGGTGGCCGCCGCGAGCCAAGACCCGGCCCAGCGTGAGATGCTCACTCAATTGAGAGCAGCCAAGCAACGGTTGATGCAATTGCTGCTGGAGATGCCGAAAGATGTTTCCGAGCAAGCGCGTCAGCGGCGCGAAGCTGAGAGTGAAACGCTATTCAAGAAGGTCGAAGAGATGGAATCGAGCTTGGCCCGCCAAGTCGCCGGCCTCGGCCGCGCCCGGCGCGCATTGAGCGTGACAGTGCCGCAGGTGCAGTCGGCAGTGGCCGCGGAGCAGGTGTTGATCGAGTTGCTGCGTTACCACCATTACTTGGGCAAGAACAAGTGGGAGTTGCGTTACGGCACGGTGATGATCAAACGCGAGGGCAAGCCGACGTGGACCGTGCTGGGCAAGGCGGATGAGATCGAGAAGAACCTCCGGCTTTACAAACAAACCCTCCGCGAGCAAGAGGACGAGACGAGAAAGGCCAAAACGGCCCGTGGCCAGAGCGTAGTAGCGGTTGTCGAGGACAAGAAGAGGGACGCGACGCTGTCCACGCTGCTGCAAACGCTCCACGAACAATTGTGGGCGCCGATCGAAAAGCTGCTGCCGGCCGGCACGCGCACCGTCATCCTCAGTCCCGACGGTGAACTGAACTTCCTCTCCTTCGCCACGCTGCTGACGCCGGACAATCATTTCCTCTGCGAGAAATACTCCATCCGCTGCGTCGCCAGCGGCCGCGATCTCTTACGTGAGTTCCAATCCACGCCAACGCTCTCCATGCTCATCTACGCGAATCCAGACTTCACCAGTTCCTCAACCCTCAGCCCTCAGCCCTCAACCCTCATCAACGCTGTCGCGCTGCGAACGGCGGAGATGCGCGATTTCTCCGCCGTCTCGCTTCCGCCACTGCCCGGCACTGAGCGCGAAGGCACGGCGTTGGCGGTTCAACTGAAGCAAGCGGGGATGGACACGAAGCTGTTCCTTGGGCGGAAGGCCACGGAAGGGCAACTGAGCCAAGTCAACGGCCCGCGCGTCCTGCATTTGGCGACACATGGTTTCTTCTTGCCTGATACGGAACAGGAAGGTCCAGCGGCCAAAGCAAACCAGCGTGGCATGAGTGTGGCTTCGCTCGGCGGCGATGATTTCATGGGCAGCCTCGGCAGCGGCCCTTCGCGGCCGGTGGCGTTGAAGAACCCGATGCACCGCAGCGGGCTGGCGTTGGCCGGCGCGCAACGGACGCTGAAAGCTTGGGCGCGTGGCGAGGCGCCGCCGACTGACAACGACGGCATCGTCACTGCCGAAGAAGTTGGCAGCTTGAAACTGACCGGCACGTGGCTGGTGACGCTCTCGGCGTGCGAAACCGGCGTTGGTGAAGCCCGTGCCGGCGAAGGCGTGCTGGGCTTGCGCCGCGGTTTCATCCAAGCCGGCGCACAGAACCTGTTGATGACGTTGTGGCCCGTGGCCGACGAGGAGACGGTGAAGCTGATGACTGACTTCTACAACGCCGCGCAGCAGACCGGCAACGCGCCGCAAGCGTTGGCCAACGTGCAGCGCGACTGGCTGGTGAAACTGCGCCAAGAGAAGGGCCTCTGGTTCGCCGTCAACCGCGCCGGCCCGTTCATCCTGAGTTCCCAAGGACCGGTGAAATGAAACAGCAAAGACCCGACGACGTAAGAAGCCGAGGCTCCATGAGCCTCTTGTATTACTATCTCCGAAAGCTTTGTTGGTTTGACACAATTTGGATGGGCGCACGCTTCCCAATTCATGCCGATATCAACGACAGCAAGGGCGGGAAGATTTCAGGGCGGGAAAATGGCCGAATCTTCTTGCCCAAAAATCTTCTTGCCCGGTGCCGCCTCTCTTTCGGTTGCGGCTGTGCCGCGCTACGCCTCTTGTGGCTTCAGAGAATCTGCCTGTTTCTGCTGCCCCTGACCGTCGTCGCCGCATCCGATCCTTACGCGGGGCTTGCCAGGCAACTCGCCGGCTTCGCGCCGAAGTCGTCCGAGCCGGTCAAGATTGCCGTCGGCAACTTCCTTTACGAGGACACGGCGCTGATGTCGTCGTTCTCATCACTGCTACGGCATGAACTGGAGCGCGCGCTGGCGGCCACTGGCAAGTTCAAGATCATTACCCGCGACCGGCTCAAGGAGTTCAATGAGGAGCTGATGTTCCAGGGCGCGTCGCTGTTCGATCCCGGCCCGCAAAGTGGAGCCGGCGTCTCGCCAACTCAATCATCCCACGGTAGCGCGGGCATCTTGCCTGCGAACCCTCCGCCCAAAGTGGCCATCACTGCCATCCGCGGGATCGTGCGCGGCCGGTTTTATCTCAAGTCGCGGAACCTGACGATCTACACCGAGTTAGCGTGGCTGGAGGACGGCGCGGTGAACAAGGCCAAGACCGTCATTCCCGCCAAGACTGTCGGGGCACTCATTGAGCCGGTCGTGAAGGCGCTTCCAGTTGCGCCGCCGCCTGCGCCTGTGCCCGCTGCTGCAACGCCGAGTGTTCCGGCCTCGACCACGGCGCAGACAGGGATGTCTGCGCTACCGGTCAGCACGATCATTCAGCCGCACAACCTCGCGCAGAGCCAGGCCAACCTCGCCGACGTTGAACGTCGGGTGGCGTCCGTGCCGCGCCAGTTCCCGGTCCAGGTCTGGGTGCGGGAGGCGAGGCGCGACTTTGTCGAGGGCGAGACGATCAGCTACCGGGTCTGGAGCGAGCGCGACTGCCACGTCGCGGTGTTCTGTCATCAGGTGGACGGCTCGACCGTCGTGCTGTTCCCGAACCGATTCAACCGCGACACGGCACTCAGGGGCGGTCAATCGGTGAACATCCCCGGCGAGACAAAGAGCGGATTCCAGATCGTCGTGCGCGTGCCGTTTGGCGCGGACGTGGTGCAAGTGATCGCCTGCACGCAAGCGAGCGCGCTGCACCGCAAGCTGCGCGACTACGATTACGCCGCCGAGACTGCCGCCGGCACGGCCTATCGCGGCATGACCCGCGGCATGTTCGTGCAAGGCCTGAGCGACTCGCTCGCCGAGTTCGCCAATGCGCCAACGCTGTGGTCCGAAGCCCACGTTGTCGTCTGCACGTCTCCGAGGCCATTGAGCGAGCGATGAGCGTCAGATTTCTGTCAGCGGGAGGTAAGCCGAAAACACGAAACATGAGCAGAACTGCGATGTGCGGAATGCGCGAAAGCACGGTGA
>DYDC01000330.1 GCA_020718125.1 Methylacidiphilum sp.
TAAGTCCATGAAACCAAGATGAAAAAGTCCGTCAGCCTGCCGGTTCGGGTTGAGCACGAAGTTCCGCAACGCCAGCGCGCCGTAGAGCATACTCGATTTGCCAGATGAGGTTGGTCCGTATAAGACGGTCATTGGCCCGAGCGCTATCTGCTGAGTCTCCTCAACAGACCTGAAGTTCCCTGCTGTGATGCTCGTAATCATAATGCTATTCCTTCAAGCGTTTTATTGGAGTGAGCCTATCATCCAATCGCGCATCGTTCAATTCATTTGGCATTCTGCCATTTTCTAATCGCCTTTCAGATGCGGCAGCAGGAGGGAATTCCAAAGTTTGTAGCCTTCGGCGTTGAGGTGGAGCTTGTCCTTGAGGAACAGCTCCGGGCGCGGCTGGCTGTCGGCGCCGAGCATCTGCGGGCCGAAGTCGAGGAAGCGGAGTAGGTCGCCGGCCTTGGCATAATCGCGGATGAGCGCGTCGGCTTTCTGCATCTCGGGGTAAAGGTGCCACCGCTTCGGGTTGGGAGCCATGGCGATGCAGATGATCGGCGTCTTCGGCAACGCCTTGCGGACGGTGGTGACGAAGTCCTTGTAAGCGGCGAAGACCTGCTCGGCGCTGCGTTTGCCGGCGATGTCGTTGCCGCCCGCATAGACCACGATCAGCCGCGGCTTGTAGGGTGTGACGATGCGTCCGGCAAAGCGCGCCACGTCGCTCAAGTAGGAGCCGCCGAAGCCGCGGTTGATGGTCGTCAGCGTCGGGAAGGAGTCGGCGGTCTTCCACATCCGGATGCTGGAGCTGCCGACGAAAAGGATGACGTCCTTGGGCGGTGGTGTCTGTTTGTCCTTCTGCTCGAAGGCGACGATGGTCGCTTCCCACTTGTTGGTCTGGGCTTCGGCGGCGGTGAGTGGCGCGAACTGGGCCAGCATGCGCGAGCAAGAGGCTGGCGGCCAAGGTTGCGGACGCGCGTCGTTTCACGGAACGGGTTTGACGGCGGGCGCGTTGGTCTTGGAGGTGAACCGCCGCAGGAGGTCGAAAAGGTCGCTGTTGGTGGAGAGCACGAGCATGGAATCCTTCACGAGCACTTTGCGATATGTCTCCAGCGTCTTGGTGAACTGGTAGAACTCGGTGGCCTGCTGACTCTGGGTGTAGGCCTTGGCGTAGATTTCGGTGGCTTTGGCGTCGGCCTCGCCGCGGATCTGTTGGACCTGCCGGTAGGCGGTGGACTGGATTTCGTTGAGGTCGCGTTCCTTCTGGCCGGCGATGCGGGCTGCTTCGCCCTCGCCCTCGGAACGGAACGCCTGCGCGATCTGCTGGCGCTCGCTGATCATGCGCTGGTAGATGCGTTCGAGCACGTCGGGGTTGTAGTCCACGCGCTTGAGGCGCACGTCGAGCAGTTCGATGCCGAACTCGGCGAGTTTGCCCGAGGCGGCCGTCTTGATCTCGGTCTCGATCTTCTGACGTCCGAAGGTGATGGGGGGCAGCGTGCCGAGGCTGGTCGCGATGCTGCCGGTGGCGGCAGCCTTCAACGACTCGTCGCGCACCGGCTTGCGGTCCTTGTCGGTGCGGATGATCTCGATCAGTTCGTGCCGCGCGATAGCGTTGCGGGTCTCGCTGCCGAGGATGTCCTCGAGGCGGCTCTGGGCGCTGCGCTCGTCGCGCAGGCGCAGGAAATACTGGAGCGGCTCCTTGATCCGCCAGCGGGCGAAGGTCTCGACATGGATATAGGTCTTGTCCTTGGTGGGGATGCCGACGGGCGCTCCGTCCCATTCGAGGAAGCGTTTGTCGAGGCGGTTGACCTCTTGGATGAACGGCGTCTTGAAGTGCAGGCCCGGCTCGATGATGGGATCGCCCACCGGTTTGCCGAACTGGGTGATGATGACCTGCTCGGTCTGGTCCACGGTGTAGCAGACGCTCTTGACGAGGATCGTGGCGACGACCGCGACGAAGAAGAAACCGATGAGCCGGTTGAGGTTCATGGGCGCGCCTCCCCGGGTTTCACCGACAGCGGCAGGATGGGCAGCAGTTGCCTCAACGAATCGTCCACGATGATCTTCTGGCCGGCCTGCGGCAGCACTTCGCCCATCGTCTCGAGGTAGAGCCGCGTGCGCGTCACGTCGGCGGCCTTGACGTATTGCTCAAGCACGGCGTTGAACGACGCCACGTCGCCCTCGGCTTCGTTGACGCGCTTGAACCGGTAGCCTTCGGCGGTGCTGATCGCGGAGGCGGCCTCGCCTTTCGCCTTGGGCACGACCTTGTTGTATTCGCCGTTGGCGACGTTGATCATGTTCTCGCGGTCCTGCTGGGCCTTGTTGACCTCGTTGAACGACGCCTCCACCGACCGCGGCGGGTTGACGTTCTTCAACTGGACCTGGTCCACAAAAATGCCCAGGTCGTAGAGCTTGACCAGTTGTTGCAGCCTGGCGAGCGCGGCGACTTCGATCTCCGTCCGGCCGATGGTGATGACCTCGTCCACCGTGCGGTCGCCGACAACTTCGCGCATCGCCGACTCGGAGAGGTCGCGCAGCGTCTGGGCGGGGTTGCGCACGTCGAAGAGGAACTTCTTCGGGTCACCGATGCGATACTGCACCACCCACTCCACCAGCGCGGCGTTGAGGTCGCCGGTGACCATGGACTTCTCGCGGTCTGGATCGCCGCCCACCTGGTCGGGGTTGGAGTAGCGCGACGTAGCGAAACCAAACTCCATCTTCAATTGGCGGCGCGTGGGCAGGATCGTCACGACATCAATGCCCAGCGGCAGCTTGAAATGCAGGCCCGGCTCGACGGTGGCCAGAAACCTCCCAAAGCGCAGCACCACGCCCTCCGACTCCGCCGGCACGGTGTAGTAGCTGGATAGCGCGATCATCCCCACTGCAATCACGGCCACGAGCGGGCCGGCAAAGCGCGCCCACGGCCGACCGTCGTCCACATCAATCATCGGTGGTTCCTTGGATCTCATCCTCGAAGTGCGCGCAAGCTAGCGGAGCCTGTCGCGCAGGTCAAGGCTGGCCCAACGCCCACCGTCATCATTCGGCGCCGCGGGACTGCCGCACCGCCCGGAGATAACTCTGCAAGGCGACGTAGAGGACGCCGTTGGCCACGACCGGCGCGCAGTAGGAGGGCGAACCGAGGTTGATCTTGTTCAGGACCTTCAGCTCCTTTCCGGCGGCGAAGATGTAAAACGCGTTCTTGGTGGCGAGGTAGGGTTTGCCGTCGGTCACCAACGACCCGCCACACGTCCCGGAGCCGGTTTCGTAAACCCAATGGCACTTGCCGTTGTCGGCATCGAGGCAGTGCAGCCGGCCGGCGATGTCGGAGATGTAAATCAGGCCATCGTGCGCCGCCACCGTGGCGATGGCGCGATCCAGCCCGTCATGGCTCCAGATGCAGCCGGTCTTGCTGATGTCGCCGGTCTTGGTCGGATATGTCCCGCCGATAGTTGAAGCTAGCGGTGGT
>DYDC01000331.1 GCA_020718125.1 Methylacidiphilum sp.
ATAGATTTCATCGCGACGACAGCATGGGGCATGAGCGGCTCTTTGTCTAGCTCCAAATGCAGTTCCTTCCGCTCACGTCTGTTGCAACTTAGAAAGACTGAATTCTGCCGAAAACAGCGAGGAACCATATTTTTGCTTGACGCCACAATATATTGTGGCATCATCTGCGCCCATGCCCTAGATGCTGTGGTTGTTAACAAATTGTTCACCGGCGGGATGTGGGTAACATTTGACCGATTTTGACCGGTATCGGGCCACGGCGGGGCAGGCCCAGAATGCTTGCAGCGACAGGCAGAACTCAGGAGATTATTCCGATGATCAAGGCAAAGACCGCTATTCCCATGACACGAAAAGCCCAACATCCACGCGCGGGAGGACTGAAGAAGGCCGACAAGCCCGCCAAACAATCCGGCGGGTTGAGCATCAAGCGCGCATTCAGCACAGCCGGCACGCATCCGTTCGACCAGCTCGAATGGGAGAAGCGCACCGCCGAGATCGCCGATGACACCGGCAAGGCGATTTTCAAACAGGAGAACGTCGAGGTGCCGAAGAGTTGGTCGGTGCTCGCGACGAAGGTCGTCGCCTCGAAATACTTCTACGGCGAGTTGGGCACGCCGGAGCGCGAGACCTCGGTGAAGCAGCTCGTCCATCGCGTCACGCGGACGATCGCGGACTGGGGTTTGAAGGACGGCTACTTCAAGACGCAGCAGGACGCGGAGACTTTCTACGAGGAGTTGACGTGGCTGTCGGTCAACCAGTATGGCGCGTTCAACTCGCCGGTCTGGTTCAACGTCGGCCTCTACCACCAATACGGCATCGGCAAGAACTCCTGCCCCGGCAACTGGCACTACAACCCCGCCACCGGCGAGGCCCAGCGCGCCTCCACGCAGTATGAGTTTCCGCAGGGCAGCGCGTGCTTCATCCAGAGCGTGCGCGACAACATGGAGGACATCATGCGCCTGGCTGGCAGCGAGGCGATGCTGTTCAAGTTCGGGTCGGGCACAGGCACCGACCTCTCGACGCTGCGCAGCTCGCGTGAAAAGCTCTCCGGCGGCGGCCGGCCCAGCGGGCCGCTGTCGTTCCTGAAGGTCTATGACCAGATTGCCAACGTCGTGAAGAGCGGCGGCAAGACGCGACGCGCCGCCAAGATGAACATCCTCAAGGACTGGCACCCGGACATACTCGAGTTCATCGAGTGCAAGACGAAGGAGGAAAAGAAGGCGTGGGCGCTGATCGAACAGGGTTACGACGCCAACTACAACGGCGATGCCTACGGCTCGATCATGTATCAGAACGAGAACCTGACCGTGCGCGTCAGCGACGAGTTCATGCAGGCCGCCGTCGAGGATCGCGACTGGCACACGCACTACGTCACCGACCCGAAGAAGCCCGGTCCGACCTACAAGGCGAAGGAACTGCTCCGCAAGATCGCCGAGGGGACGCACATCTGCGGCGACCCCGGCATGCAGTATGGCGGCACGATCCAGCGCTGGCACACCTGCAAGAACACCGAGGCGATCAACGCCACCAACCCGTGCAGCGAGTATGTCTTCATTGACAACACCGCCTGCAACCTCGCCTCGTTGAACTTGATGAAGTTCCGGCAGCCTGACGGGACGTTCGAGGTCGAGCGGTTCCGCGCCGCGGTGCGGACCTGCATCATCGCGCAGGAAATCCTCGTGGACAACGCGAGCTACCCGACGAAGCAGATCGCGGAGAACTCGCACATCTTCCGCACGCTTGGCCTCGGCTACGCCAACCTCGGCTCGATCCTGATGGCCGAGGGGCTGTCCTACGATTCCAACGAAGGCCGCGCCCTCTGCGGCGCCATCACCGCCATCATGACCGGCACGGCCTACGAGGTCAGCGCCGAATTGGCGGGAGCGGAGGGGCCATTCCCCGGCTACCTCGACGCGCGCTGCGCCCACGTGCCGAACCCCATCGCCAAGGACAACCGCGAGTGCATGCTCGACGTGATCCGGCTGCACCGTGCGCACGTGGCCGAGAGCGACCCGAGCTGCCCGCGCTACTTGCGCGACGAAGCGCAGAAGTGCTGGGACCGCGCGCTGGCGCTCGGCGAGAAGCACGGCTACCGCAACGCGCAGGTCGCCGTGCTCGCGCCGACGGGCACCATCGCGTTCATGATGGACTGCGACACCACCGGCATCGAACCAGAAACCGCGCTGGTGAAATACAAGCTGCTGGCCGGCGGCGGCATGCTCAAGATCGTCAACCGCACCGTGCCGATGGCCCTCCAGGAACTCGGCTACGGCGAGGAACAGATCAAGGACATTGTCGAGTTCATTGACCAGAACGACACCATCGAGGGCGCGCCGCACCTGAAGGAGGAGCACTGGGCGGTGTTCGACTGCGCGTTCAAGGCGCAGAAAGGCAACCGGTCGCTCCACTACATGGCCCACCTGCGGATGATGGCCGCCGCGCAGCCGTTCATCTCCGGCGCCATCTCCAAGACCGTCAACCTGCCCGAGTCGGCGACGATTGACGACGTGATGAACACCTACATCGAGGGCTGGAAGCTCGGCTTGAAGGCCGTCGCCATCTACCGCGACGGCTCCAAGCGCAGCGCGCCGCTTTCGACCAAGAAATCCGGCGATTCGGACGAAGCCGACGACAAGGCCGTCACGAACGCGATGCTGAAGCCATTCCGCCGCCGGATGCCGGAGACGCGGATGGCCATCACGCACAAGTTCGACATCGCGGGCCACGAGGGCTACCTGCACGTCGGACTGTTCGAGGACGGTTCGCCGGGCGAACTGTTCATTACGATGGCCAAGGAAGGCAGCACCATCGGCGGCCTGATGGACTCCATCGGCACCCTGACCTCGATGGCCCTCCAATACGGCGTGCCAATGGACACGCTCGTGCGGAAGTTCGCCCACCAGCGGTTCGAGCCGAGCGGCCTGACCAAGAACCCCGACATCCGGTTCGCGGCGAGCATCACCGACTACGTCTTCCGCTGGCTCGGCTGCCAGTTCATCCCGGGTTTCCGCGAGGAGACCAATCCGCGGCGCGGCCAGACCGAACTGCCGCTGAAGGAGCTGCAGGAGGAAATCAAAAAAAAATTAAACCGGCCGGTCCCTGAGCTTCCGCTGGCGGATGATTCAACGAGGGAGATGCCGGCCGTCCAGTCTAAGAAGGCGAACGGCAACGGCGGACCGAAGACGCTCAGCGACACCATCGGCCACTTCATGAAGGACGCGCCGATCTGCCCCAAGTGCGGCCACCTCGTCGTGCGCAACGGCGCGTGTTTCAAATGCTTGAACTGCGGTGAAAGCCTCGGATGCTCCTGAGGCTTGCTCCTACGGACGCCGTGGCGGGGACGCAGGTTCCCACCCCGGTCACCGCCGCCTTGGACAAATGCAGCGGGATCGTAACTGCTCAGGTAGCCACCCCAAAGCGGGCGGCTACCTGAGGGTG
>DYDC01000332.1 GCA_020718125.1 Methylacidiphilum sp.
GGATCCCAATCCTTCCACACCGGCTCGTAGCCGAGCGCGCGGAGTTTCGCCGCCATCTCCGCCGCCGACCGCTCGTCGGCAATGGCGAACTGTTCCGTCGCGTGGGCATACTCGCCCTCTGAGCCGATGACCGGTATTTCGGTAACTACTCAGGTGCCCGCCCATGGCGGGCGGGCACCTGAGTAGTTACGAGAAATCTGACAATCCGATTCACCGCGATATTGAAATCTCGAGAGGCATTAGGCTTAGCCTGGCCAACCCGAATTTGCTTTTCGACTGAACGCCTGGCGCGTTGACGGCGCTTCGTGCCTGAATGGCGGGAGCACGCTCCGTCTTTCTACACCGTCAGGATTTCCTTTTCCTTCTCCGCCAGGCAGCGGTCTATCTCGGCCGTGTATTGGTCGGTGAGCTTCTGGACTTCCTTTTCGGCATTGGCCAAGTCGTCCTCGGTGATCTTGCCGTCCTTCTGGAGCTTCTTGGCCTGGTCAAGGGCTTCGCGGCGCTCGTTGCGGATGGAGACACGGCCGGTCTCGGCGTGGCGCTTGCAGATCTTGTCGAGGTCCTTGCGGCGCTCCTCGCTGAGCTGCGGCAGGAAGATGCGGAGGAGCTTGCCGTCCACGCGCGGGGTGACGCCGAGGCTGGCTTTGAGCAGTGCCTTCTCGATGGGCTGGACGTTGGCGGCGTCCCACGGCTGGATGGAGATGGTCCGCGAGTCGGGCGTGGAAATGCCGGCGACGTCCTTGAGACGCATCATGGAGCCGTAGGCGTCCACCTGGATGTTCTCGACCAGCGCGGAGGAGGCGCGCCCGGTGTGGATGGCGGCGAACTCGCGTTCCACCGCCTCGATGGTCTTCATCATCTTTTCTTCGGTCTCGAGCAGGATGTCGTCAACGGTCATGGGAGTCACTCCGTTACCAGCGTGCCAATGCCGCGGCCAAGCACGGCTTGCTTGATGTTGCCGGCCCGGCGCGAATCGAAAAGGATGATGCGCACGCCGCTGTCTTTGCACAAGCTGAAAGCCGCGGTGTCCATGACTTTCAGGTCACGGGCGATGGCCTCGCTGAAGCGGAGGCGCGCGTAGCGTTTCGCCTTCGGGTTTTTGCGCGGGTCGCTGTCGTAAACGCCGTCCACGGTGCTGGCCTTGAGCAGCACGTCGGCGCGGATCTCGGCGGCGCGCAATGCGGCGGCGGTGTCAGTGGTGAACAAGGGATTGCTCGTGCCGCCAGCGAAGATGACGACGCTGCCCGCTTCGAGGTGGCGGACGGCGCGGTCGCGCTGGAACGTCTCCGCGAACCGCGGGATTTCCAGTGCGGTCATGACGCGGGTGGGGACGCCGGTTTCTTCGAGCGCGTCGCGGAGGGCGAGGCCGTTCATGACAGTCGCGATCATGCCGATCTGGTCGGCGGTGATGCGGTCCATGCCGGTGTTCTGGGCGGTGCGTCCGCGCCAGAAGTTGCCGCCGCCGATGACGATGGCGAGCTGGACGCCGAGGCGGGCCACGTCGCGCAGTTCGCGCGCGACGCGCTGTGCCGCCGACCAGTCAATGCCGCCCTCTGCGCCGCCCTGTAACGATTCGCCGGTGAGCTTCAGCAGCACGCGGCGGTAGCGGGGCCGGGTTTTCATGGGCGGTCAGGCTTGGGCCGCCGGGGCGGCTTCGGGCTGGGCTTCGGCCGTGTCGGCGCCCTCGCCGACCTTCCAACGGACGAAACGGCGGATGATGATGTTCTCGCCGAGCTTGGCGACGGTCTGCGTGAGGAGGTCCTTGACGGTCTGGTCCTGGTTCTTGACGTAGCCCTGCTCGAGGAGACAAACGGTCTGGTAGAACTTGGCGAGCTTGCCTTGGACGATTTTCTCGACGGCTTGGGGCGGCTTGCCCTTGACCTGCGCGGCGCCGATTTCCTTCTCGCGCTCGATGATGGCGGCGGGCACCTGATCGCGGGAGACGTAGTGCGGGTCGCCGGCGGCGATCTGGAGGGTGATGTTCTTGACGAACTCGCGGAAGTCGGGGTTGCGGCCGACGAAGTCGCTCTCGCAGTCGACCTCGACGAGCACGCCGACCTTGTCGCCGACGTGGATGTAGCTGGCGATGATACCTTCGGCGGTCGTGCGGGCGAGTTTCTTGGTGGCGATGGCCGCACCCTTCTTGCGCAGGACGATCCTGGCCTTTTCGTAATCGCCGGCGGATTCGGCGAGGGCGTTCTTGCAGTCCATCATGCCTGCGCCAGTCTCTTCGCGCAGCTTCTTGACGATTTGCGGGCTGATTTCGCTCATAGGTAGAACTTGGAGTTAGGAGTTGAGGTCTTGGCGCGCGGCCTACTGTGCGGGCGCTTCGGCCGTGCCGGTGTCGGCGACAGGAGGTTGCTCGTCCGGGACATATCGTTCCGCCCGCGGCTCGTCCGGGACGGGGAAGTATTTGCCCAGTTCGGCAAGGGCCTCAAGGATCGGCTCGCTGAGGGCCGCCACCAGCAGCTTGACGGCACGGATGGCGTCGTCGTTGGCCGGGATGGGATACTGGGTGTAATCGGGGTCGCAGTTGGTGTCCACGAGCGCAACGACGGGAATGCCGAGGCGGTTGGCCTCTTTGACGGCGATGGCCTCGCGGTTCATGTCGATGACGATCAATGCGGCGGGGAGTTTTTCCATGCCGACGACGCCGTCGAGGTTCTTGTGGAGCTTGGCATTTTCGCGGCGCAGCGAGGAGACTTCCTTCTTGGGCAGCTTGTCCATCTGGCCGCTGGTCTCGAGGCCGTCAATGTGTTTGAGCCGGCTGACGCTGCGGCGGATGGTGACGATGTTGGTCAGCGTGCCGCCGAGCCAGCGGTCGGTAACGCTGAACATCTGGGTCTGGGCCGCGGCGGCGCGGACGGACTCTTGGGCCTGTTTCTTGGTGCCGACCCAGAGGACTTTGCCGCCTTTGAGAGTGGTCGCCTTGAGGAACTCGCAGGCTTTGTCGAGCAACTCGGCGGTTTTGGAAAGGTCAATGATGTAGATGCCGTTGCGCGCCTCGAAGATGTATTTCTTCATCTTCGGGTTCCAACGTTTGGTCTGGTGACCGAAATGCACGCCTGCTTCGAGCAGGTCCTTCACTGTGACGGATGTGGCCAATGTCTTCTCCTGTCTGCAATCCCATCGGGCACCGTGCGCCGTCCGGAACACCCCGTTCGCCCCGCCGACGTGCGGGGCCGGAGTTGAGTTGTTGTTGCTATGCCCCTTGGCGCCGCAACCGCGGCACGCTGGGACGTTTAGAGCCGGCTACCTTAGGCAGCCGTTTGAGCGATGCAAGCTGTTTTTAACGAGATGTGTTTTTCAGGGCGCAACTTGACACACGCGCCAAGTCCCGAAAGGGACGGTCGAGAATAGCCCGGCGTTTCAACGCTGGGTGGGCTGGCAACAAGGGACAAGCCCCGTCAGGGGCGGCAGAATCCGACTCGTG
>DYDC01000333.1 GCA_020718125.1 Methylacidiphilum sp.
CGCGGCGCTGGGCTTGGCTGAGCCGCTGGGCGGCGCGGTGGATGTCGCTGACGGATTGAGCGCCGCCGAGCAAGGCCAGGGCGATGAGGGTCAGCACGACGGGCAGTGGAAAACGCCGGCCTTGTCTGCGGCGCGGGTCGGGCATCTGGCGGAAGAGTTCCATCAGACTGCGCTGGTGGCCGACGGGCAGCGCGCAGCGGACGCCGACGCCCTCGGTCAGGGCGGCCTGGCAATCGGGCGGCAGGTGGGCCGTGCCGAGCCATTGGAGGGCGCGGGGGCTGTTGGTGGAGGAGTTGATCGAAGCGGTGGCAGTCGGCGGGTTCGGTGATGAGCAGGACCTGGAGGCAGTCGGTCTTCGAGGGGGTGGAGCCAGTCGAGATAGATTTCATCGCGACGCTAGCATGGGGCATGAGCGGCTCTTTGTTTAGCCCAAATGCAGTTCCCTCCGCTCATGTCTCTTGCAACTCAGAAGGATTGAATTCTGAATGTCTTTGCGAGCAGGCGCTTTCGGGGGTGAATTGGTCGCGCTTGACGCCGAAGTCGGTCGTGGCGGCTGCGGCATCGGGCAAGAAGATTCGACAATGTTCTTGCCCCTGAATTTTCCTGCCCTCATTGCCGTTGGTATTTCACCGCCGGTTGCCCGAAGCATCATGGCCGCGCGGCTGATGTCCTCCACGCTGCGCAAACTCCTCACCCTCGCGCGGTCTTGGGCATGGCGGCGGCCAATGCCCGCAAGAGGTTGTTGACTTCGCGGGGGCTGTGGAACGCCTTGGCGATGCGAGGCTCCAGCACCACCACCATGCTGCCATCGGCGAGCGTGGAGGCGAAACGGTTCGGGCGCGCCTTGCGGTAGTCGAGGGCGTATTCCGGCTGCAACGGGTCTGCCTCGCCGGCGTGACGGCCGATGTTATGTGCCTTCTTCATAGTCGTGTCGCTCTTTGGGAGTCGCCCGCCGCGCGCTGATGATGCGGACGCATCCAGCGCGCTCGGTGAAACAGACGAGTAACAATCGGTTCCGAGCCGAGTGTCCGACGATGATCTCTCGCGGCTCATGCTGCGAGTGGGCCGGGTCATCGAAGATGACCGCGAACGGGTTGCTGAAAACCGTCCGTGCTTCCCCGAAGGAAACACCGTGTTTCCTGAGATTGCTCGCGGCTTTGGCTTCATCGTAACTGAATCGCAAGCTCATGCGCGGTCACGCCGTTGGCGGCTACTCTCAACTGTTCCAACCATAGACGCACGCCGCGCGACTCTGCAAGGCTGATATAAAATCGTCCGAAAACGGCGCGGGCCGTCTGCCTGTCGGCAAACGCGGCGTGGCCTGCGGCGTGGCCTGCGGACGGCGGCGCGCGTGGCGATGGGATCAAGACCACTATCAGCCGGCACCTTCGGGGCCGCTATTGCGTTCCTGGAGGCGCGGGCGGGCAAGTCGGAGATCACTCTCCCATCCTCCACTCCAGAATCCCGCCGGAGAATTTCGGCTGGAGTTGCAACATTGGGGTCAGGTCTCAACTTCAGACATTTGACGGTGGAGTAAGCCCACGCGATGCCGGAGGTGTGTGTGAGCAGGTCGCGCAGCGTGATCGGCCGGGCAGGGTGCTTCAGCGTCGGCGAATCCTTGCCGCGGTCGGCAACCATCCACTGGCCTTTGAACTCCGGCAGGTATTTCTCGACCGGGGTCCTCGACGGAGAGCTTGCCCTCGTCCTGTAGCATCAGGACGCACGTGGCAGTGATCGGCTTGGTCATCGAAGCGATCCAGAACAGGTCGTCGGTGCGCATCGGCTTCTTCGCCGCAAGGTCGCGATAGCCGGCCGCATCGAGGCTGGCGATGCCGTAGTGCCGCGCCACGAGCGTCACCGCGCCGGCGATGACGCCGTCGTCCACGAACTTCTACATCCGCTTCGGGATTTCCTTCAGCTTGGCCGCGTCCATGCCGGGCGCGGCGGGATTCGGCGGCGCGGCGGAGACGGAGGCGGCGAGCAGCGGACAGAGCAACGCGAAGGAGACGGAGCGGGCGGTCTTCATGGCGCGGGATGTTATGACGGCGCGCCGTGCGCGGCCAGTTCAATCACAAAGGCGGCAGTCAAAACCCACAACACGGCCACCCACCAGCAGCACGGCAGGGCGAGCCTACACCGCATGGCACGATCGCAGAGGCGTTTCCCAAATAGGCCGCGGTCTGCTAGAGTCGGCGGCTCCGATGGAACCCATCGTCCAAATCCGCGAGCTGACCAAGGTGTTCCGCCACGGCGACATTGACGTGACGGCGCTCAACAACATCTCGCTCGACATCGGCGCGGGCGAGTTTGTGGCGTTGATGGGGCCGAGCGGCTCCGGCAAGAGCACGCTGCTGCACATCATCGCCGGCATTGACCGGCCCACCAGCGGCCCCTGTCTCGTGCAGGGCACCGATGTCGGCGACCTGAGCGAAACGGCGCTCGCCGCGTGGCGGAAGGAGCACATCGGGTTCGTGTTTCAAACCTTCAACCTCATTCCCGTGCTCACCGCCTACGAGAACGTCGAGCTGCCGTTGTTGCTGACGGCCCTTTCGTGGCGCGAACGGCGTGAGCATGTCGAGGCCGCCCTCGAACTCGTCGGCCTCGGCGACCGGATGCGGCACCTGCCGCGGCAGCTCTCCGGCGGCCAGGAGCAACGCGTGGCCATCGCGCGGGCGCTGGTGACCGACCCGACGCTGCTGGTGGCGGACGAGCCGACCGGCAATCTCGACGCGCACTCGGCCACCGAGGTGCTCGGCTTGTTGCAGACGCTCAATCGCGACGCCGGCAAGACGGTCATCATGGTCACGCACGACCCGAAGGCGGCGGCGCACGCGCGTCGGATGGTGCATTTGGAGAAGGGAGAGTTGTTGGACGGAGGATAGCTGTCAGTTCTCAGCTATCAGCTATCAGCTATCAGCTATCAGCTATCAGCTATCGGCTATCAGCCAGCAGCGAGAAAAAACATGCAGGACTTCAGGCAACTCAAAGTGTGGCAGAAGAGCCATCAGTTGGCGCTTGCGGTATATCGGACGACACGCGCGTTTCCGAAGGAAGAAATGTTTGGGTTGACCAGCCAGATGCGGCGGGCAGCGCAATCCATCTCAGCGAACATTGCGGAGGGATGTTGTCGTAACGGCGACGTTGAATTCGCCCGTTTTCTCCACATCGCCATGGGATCGGCCAGCGAATTGGAGTGCCATTTCTTGCTGGCCCGGGACTTGAATCTCCTCGCGCCGCCTGTCGCTGTGGAGATGTTGGACGCGGTCGGCGAAATCAAGCGCATGCTCGCTTCGTTCATCAAGAGACTCAAAGCCGCTGGCTGATGGCTGAGAGCTGAGAACTGATAGCTGATAGCTGATAGCTGATAGCTGATAGCTGATAGCTGATAGCTGATAGCTGAGAACTGACAGCT
>DYDC01000019.1:0-4865 GCA_020718125.1 Methylacidiphilum sp.
GCTAAAGTGCCGGGCTATTCTCGTCCGTCCCTCTGGGACTTGATCGTGGTGCGTGCGTCAAGTTGCGCCCGACTCCTGCCGGCTTTCCAAGATTCGCGTGACCTCGCTGGCGGCCTCTGGTAATTAGTCTCCCGCTTTTTCGACGAAAGGAATCATGGCAGACATGCGCATTGCTTTTATCGGCGCGGGTGCCATCGCCCAGCGCCATCTGAAGACCGTCGCCGCCTTGTGCGGCGAGAAACCGCTCGTGGCGGTGTGCGACCTTGACCGGGGCCGCGCCGCCGCCGCGTGCCAGGACTACGGCGGCAATCCCTACGAGGATGCCGCGCTGATGTTCAAGGCCGAGTCGCCTGACGTGGTGTTCCTCTGCACGCCGCCGTTCGCGCGCGAGGACGCGGTCAAACTCTGCTGCCGCAAGAAGACGCCGTTCTTCTGCGAGAAACCGCCCGCAGCCGACCTGAAGACCGCCGCCAGGATCGCTGAGGCCGTCGGGAAGGCGGCCGTGATCCACTCGGTCGGCTTCATGTATCGCCACGCCGAGACGGTGGACGAGTGCCGCCGCTGGCTTGAAGGCGCCCGCGTCACCAGCGTCGTTTCGCAGGTGGCCTGCGGCGTGTTGCTCGACCCCAACCTCCATGCGTGGTCCAAGCTCGCGGACAAAAGCGGCGGTCCGCTGGTGGAGCAGGCCATCAACCTCGTGGACCTCATCCGCCTCCTCGCGGGCGAGATCGCCGAGGTGCACGCGTTCGGCTCGAACCAACTCGTGCCGCGGAGCGAGACGGTCACCGTGCCGGAGACCGTGACGCTGGCCTGCCGCCTCGCCAGCGGCGCGGTCGGCTGCCATTATCATTCGTGGACGCAGAAAGGCTGGACCTGCCAGATGGAGTTGCGCACCGACGACGGCCGCGCGCTGCTGGACTTCGCCGCCGGCAAAGCCACCAGCACCATCAGGGGCGAGGCGAAGGAAGCAGTCTCACAGAAGGATTACTACGTCACCGAGATCGAGCGGTTCTTCCAAGCCATCCGAGAGAACAACCCGTCGCTGGTCCGCTCGACCGTTGCCGACGCCGCCAAGAGTCTCGCCGTGGTGCTCGCCGCCAACCGCTCGCTCGAAACCGGCAAGCCGGAGAAGGTCCAGGAGGTGTAGCCAGTGAGCGGAGGAACGGACAGGCGGGAGCATGGGAGAACGAGCGAGAAGCCGTCTCTTTCCATTTTTCCGCCCGCCTGTTCCCCTGCCCGTTGCGTCACCGCCGCGGCGGCGCTGGCGCTCGCCGGTTGCGCGGGACTTCAGGACACACGCGTCGAGCGGCTGCCGCCAGAGCAGGTCGAGCAGATGAGCGCGGCGCGCGCCCCGTCGGAAACCGCCGGCTTCACCACGTTGAAGATGGGCGACGAGGTCATCAGTTTCCTCGCCAAGTCCTGGCTCGATGGTGACGCGGTGACCACGCTGCCGATGATCAACGCCTTCGACCGCGGCAACACCCATGCGATCGTCGAGGCCGTGCTGGGGGAAAACGTGCGCGTGCCAATGACGGTGGACACCGGCGCGGAAGCCGACGTGCTCTCGCCGTCATTAGTGGACAAGCTGAAACTGCCGCTCTTCGACACCGGCAAGCAGCCGCTCATCGTGCGCGGTGTCGCGGGCGAACAGCAGGCGTTTGCCGGCGGCCTCTCCTCGCTGCGGCTCGGGGGCGTGGTCATCCACAACGACGTGGTGCAGGTGTTGACCGAGCAGCACCGCCAATACACGCTGGGGCTTTTCGGCGGCAAGACCGCCGACAGCGGCATCCTCGGCCTCAACACGCTCCGGCGGTTCCGCTGGGCCACGTTCGACTGGCGGCGGCGCACGCTCACTCTCTGCCGCGTCGGGGAATACGCGCCCGACCCGAAGAAGATCGTGGACGCGATCCCGTTCCGTTACGCGGCTGGCAAGCTCTACGCCAGCGCCGCCGTCTGCCGCGCGAAGACGGTCCAGCCGGTGGACTTCCTGCTGGACACGGGCTCTGACGACGCCATCATGCTGGCCACGCCGCTCGCGCGGCAAATCGGGCTGCTGGACCCGTTCGCGCCCAAGAACAACCAGACGTGGATCACCGGCGTGGGCGGCGTTTATCGCGGCGCGCCGTTCACGACCAGCTACGTCCAGCTTGGCCGGATACGGTTCATCAAGGCGGCCGGCCACACCATCCCCGGCCCGTTGAGCGCGCTCTTCGGCAACAAACTGATGCGCGGTTACAAGACAACATTCGACTTCGCCACAAACAACCTGGTGCTGGAGAAATACTAGCGGCAACCGTTCAACCGTTTTCCCAAAGCGAGAAAGCGTTCTTATGGAAATCGTCATCAAACCCAACTGCGAAGCGATGAGCCACTGCGCCGGCGACTTCGTCGAAGCATGGCTGAGCCGCAAGCCCGACCTCGTCCTGGGCCTCGCGACCGGCTCCACCCCGCTTGGCCTCTACCGCGAACTGGCCCGCCGCCACCGCGACAGCGGCCTCTCCTTCGCGCGCGTCACCACCTTCAACCTCGACGAATACATCGGCCTGCCCGCCGACCACCCGCAGTCCTACCACAGTTTCATGCGCGAGAGCCTTTTCCGGCGCCTGGACCTCGACCCGCGCCGCACCCATCTGCCCGACGGCAATGCCGCCGACATCGCCGCCGAGTGCGCCGCCTACGAGGCCGCCATCCGCGCCGCGGGCGGCATAGATCTTCAGGTCCTCGGCATCGGTCACGACGGCCACATCGGGTTCAACGAACCGTCCAGTTCCCTGCGCTCCCGCACCCGCATCAAGACCCTCACCGAGCAAACCATCCGCGCCAACGCACGGTTCTTCGGCGGCGCCGACAAGGTCCCGCACCACGCAATCACCGTCGGTGTGGGAACCATCTTCGAGGCGCAATGCTGCCTCCTGCTGGCCACGGGCACCGAAAAGGCCGGCGCCGTCGCCGCCGCCGTCGAAGGGCCGTTGACCGCCATGTGTCCGGCAAGCGCGCTGCAGTTCCACGAGTTCTGCACGCTGATCGTGGACGAGGCAGCCGCCGTCGGCCTGAAACGCCGCGATTACTATCGCTACGTTTACGACGGCAAACCCGACTGGCAGCAGTGGGAGAAAACTGGCGCGTGAGGCGGATGACGTTGAGCGCAAGACGCGGCGCGACAGCGTCGCGGCAACACCTCACGAACACCAGATGCTCCACGCCAGCAGTGGCAGCGGATAGGCCCACGGCGCGTGGAAGCCGCGGAAGCAATCAATCGCCATCGTCACGGCGCAGAAATGCCGCAGGCGCTCGCGCGCATCTCGACGAGCTTGATCGCCACGCCGAGCGGCAGGACGGCGACGAGGCCGCGCCGCTGGCCCACGCCTCCGCCGCTCATTGCGCAGCCGGCCGCCAGCACGACAACCGCGAGGTTCATCCACCACCGCCGTGCGCGGTCCTGGTCCAGTTCCGACGGGTCGGGCTGGCGTTGCGTGCCGCCCATGTGTGGTGAAGCATCATTCATGCAGAAATCCGAAGCTCGAAACTCGAAATCCGAAACAAATTCAAAACCAGCACGAAATCAAAAAGCAAAGTCAGCTTCGCTGAAACCGGGAGCGCCGCTTCGGGCGTTTCGCATTTCTTCATTCGGATTTGTTTCGGATTTCGACATTCGGATTTCGGATTTTCTGCCTGCCGTTCACGCCGTCGCGCCCATCGCCTCCAGTCGCTTGATGCGCTCCTCGATCGGCGGGTGCGTGCTGAACCACGAGTTCACGCGACCGCCGTGGGCCATGAGCGGGCTGACGATGTAGAGGTGCGCGGTCGCCTTGTTGGCGGCCTCCAGCGGCTCGGTGTCGGCGCCGAGTTTGCGCAAGGCGTCAGCGAGGCCCTTCGGGCAGCGCGTCAGCCGCACGCCGTTGGCGTCGGCCATGAACTCGCGTTGCCGGCTTACCGCCGCCTGGATCAGCGCGGCGACAATTGGCGCGAGGATGGCGAGCACGAGGCCGATGATGAGGAACACCAGTGCCGCTGCGCCGCCTTCGCGACTGCTGGAACGCCGCCCTCCACGCCATCGCAGCGAGCGCAGAAACCAATCGCTCAGCAGCGTGATGACGCCGACCATAACGACCACGAGGCTCATGAACCGGATGTCATAGTTCCGGACGTGGCTCATCTCGTGCGCGATGACGCCTTCGAGTTCCGCGCGGTTCAGCCGCGTCAGCAGGCCGCTGGTGACGCAGACCACCGCGTGCCGCGGGTCTCGCCCGGTTGCGAACGCGTTCATCGCCGAGTCCTCGATGATGTAGGCGCGCGGCTTCGGCACGCCCGCGGCGATGGCCAGTCCCTCGATGACGTTGTCGAGAAACGGATACTGCTCGTGCACGACCGGGCGCGCGCCCGACATGGCCAGCACCATGCTGTCGCTGTGGTAATAACTGATCCACGCCGAACCGCCGGCCACTATCAACGCCAGCCCCGTCGCGAAGCCGGGATCGCCCAGCACGACGCCGAACGCCATGCCAAGCGCCCCGATGATGAGGATGAAGAAGCTGCACAGCGCGATGCTGCGGCGCTTGTTGCTGGCGATGGCGTCGTAGAAAGTGACGGTCACGGCGGGCATCCTAGCATCATTTGCGTTGCGCGGCGATGTCCGCCGCCTACAATCCGCCCAGCCCGAAGGCGCCGCCATCATGGACCTGCAACAACCTCCTCCCACGCTCCCACCCGACGCTCCAAAGCTCGCCGCCATCGCCCCCGCCGACGTGGCGCAGTGGCGCAAACGCTGGACGCAGTTCCTGTTCGGCGGCGATTTTCCACAGAGTGGGCCGGGCGTCCCGCACGGCCAATCATCAATGGTGGCCGCCGGGGACCGTCGGCCCACT
>DYDC01000019.1:4884-18143 GCA_020718125.1 Methylacidiphilum sp.
GCACGGCCAATCATCAATGGTGGCCGCCGGGGACCGTCGGCCCACTCTGAACGTCCGCGAAGACCGCCGCGACGGGACCAACGATGTCGAGCGCATCCACCGAGACGCGCGTCTGCCCGTTCTGCCGCGCCTACGAACGCGTCTATGGCCGCAAGGCCCACGAGCCGATCCCGCCTCTTTAGCCGAAATCCGAATGTCGAAACCCGAAACAAACCCCAATGAGCAAACGGGAAAGGAGCAAAACGGCACGCACAGTGTCTGCTGGATGTTCTCTTCTCTGATCCCTTGCCGGTTTTGAATTTGTTTCGGATTTCGGATTTCGAGCTTCGGATTTCAAGTTCAGCGCGCCACCGACGGCATCACCCATGGCACGGCGGGCGCATCATCAGGTTGTGGAGAAACGGCGCGTCCGGCCGGAACATCGAGGGACAGACTTCTCCCGCGTGAATCCGAAGATTTTGATTGCGTCGGCGGGCACGAGGATTTCTTATGGCGGGACTACTGCATGACTTGGGCGCAGCATTACGACCCGCTGGGTAACGCGGTTCTCTCCACGCTGCTGGCAGCCTTGCCGGTGGTGATTCTGCTTGGCTTCATCGCTCTGCTGAAGATTCGGATTCACTACGCCGCGCTGACGGGACTGGCCGCGGCGATCCTCATCGCGCTGGCGGCGTATCGAATGCCGCCCACGGCGGTCACCGCCTCGACGTTGCTCGGCGCGGCTTACGGCCTGTTTCCCATCGGCTGGATCATCCTGAACCTGATTTTCCTTTACCAGCTCACGGTCAAGAAGGGGCTGTTTGAGATTCTGCGCAACAGCCTGGCGACGCTGGCCCCTGACGCGCGGGTGCAGGTGATCCTGATCGCGTTCTCCTTCGGCGCGTTCTTCGAGGGCGCGGCCGGGTTCGGGACGCCGGTGGCCGTCACGGCGGCGATCCTCATCCAACTCGGTTTCCGGCCGCTGTCGGCCTGCGGGCTTTCACTGATCGCAAACACCGCGCCGGTGGCGTTCGGCGCGCTGGGCACGCCGATCATCACACTCAGCGCCGTCACCGGGATGGATTTGCACAAGCTGTCCGAAATGGCGGGCAGGCAACTGCCGTTCTTCTCGGTCATCGTGCCGTTCTGGGTCGTGACGGCATTTGCAGGCTTTCGCGGCATGCTGGGGGTGTGGCCGGCCGCGCTTGTGGCGGGCGTTGCGTTTGCGGTCCCGCAGTTCCTTGTTTCCAACTTCCACGGCCCGTGGCTCGTGGACATCGTCGCGTCACTCAGTTCACTGGCGGCCGTCGCGGTGCTGCTCCGGTTCTGGAAACCGCGGGAGATTCGCAAGGCGTCCGACAACGGCGGATCCGCGCCCAACGATGATCCACCCCCACGCCATCAGCGCGGCGAACTGGTCCGCGCGTGGCTGCCGTGGCTTTTGTTGACCGTGTTCGTGTTCGTCTGGGGCTTGCCGCAGGTGAAGACGGCGCTCAACGGCATCTCGGCTCCGGCGTTTCAGGCGCCCGAACTGCACGAGGTCGTGTTGCGTTCGCCTCCGGTCGTGCCGGCACCGACCCCCGAACACCCTGCACGGCCGGAGGAGGCGGTGTTCAAGCTCAACTGGTTGTCAGCGACGGGCACGGCGATCCTGCTCAGCGCCATCGTCTCCGGGCTGCTGATGGGGTTTTCGCCGCGGGCGATGTTGCGGGCCTATTGGGAAACACTGGTGCGCGTGCGGTTCTCGTTGCTGACCATCGCGGCGATGCTGGCGCTCGGCCACGTCACGCGCTACAGCGGCACAGACGCGACGATGGGCCTGGCGCTGGCAAAGACCGGTGCGTTGTATCCGTTCTTCGGCACGTTGCTCGGCTGGCTCGGCGTGGCGTTGACCGGGTCCGACACCGCCTCCAATGTGTTGTTCGGCAGCCTCCAGAAAATCACCGCCGAACAGACCGGCATCAGTCCCATCCTGATGGGCGCGGCGAACAGCACCGGCGGTGTGATGGGCAAGATGGTGGACGCGCAGAGCATCGTCGTGGCCAGCACGGCCACCAACTGGTATGGCCACGAGGGCAACATCCTGCGCTATGTCTTCTTCCACAGCATCGCGCTGGCGGCGTTGGTGGGCGTGCTCGTGTATCTGCAGGCGTATGTGCCGCCGTTCACTCACATGGTCGTGAAGTGAACAAGGCGCGGTTCCCGGTCGTGTCATTCCCCTGATCAAGGGGCCGCAGAACAAAAGCGGGAGCAGCGCCGCCGCCACCACCGTGCTCCATGCTCCACGCTCAACGCTTCACGCCTTCTGCCGACGGTAACGGTAGTATGCCGCGCAGGCGCCTTCGGAGGAAACCATCGTCGCGCCGAGGGGATGCTCGGGCGTGCAGCGCGTGCCGAAGGCGGGGCACTCGCGCGGCTTCTTGAGGCCCTGCAGGATCAGGCCGCTGATGCATTCGCTGGATTCCGCGACGCGGACGGTGGCGACATCGAAGCGTGTCTCGGCGTCGTAGGCGGCGTATTTCTCGCTGAGGGCGAGGCCGCTCTGCGGAATCTCGCCAACGCCGCGCCACTTGCGCGGGACGACGCGGAAGACGTCGTGGATGATCTGCCGGGCGGGACGGTTGCCCTCGCGGCGGACGGAGCGGGCGTATTGGTTCTCGACCTCGGCGCGGCCCTGCTCAAGCTGGCGGACGCACATGGCGATGCCTTGCAGGATGTCGAGCGGCTCGAAGCCGGTGACGACGATGGGGCGGCGATACTTTTTCGCGATCGGCTCGTATTCGGTGTAGCCCATCACGGTGCAGACGTGGCCGGCGGCGAGGAAGCCCTGCACGCGGCAGTTCGGCGAGGAAAGGATGGCCTCCATCGCAGGCGGCACGAGGACGTGCGAGACGAGGATGGAGTAGTTCTTCAAGCCCTGCTGGTGCGCCTGCACGACGCTCATGGCGTTGGCGGGCGCGGTGGTCTCGAAACCGACGGCGAAGAAGACGACCTGTTTCTGCGGGTGCTCCTTCGCGAGCTTCACCGCGTCGAGCGGCGAATAGACGATGCGCACGTCGCCACCGGAGGCTTTGACCGACAACAGGTCCTTCTGCGTGCCGGGGACGCGGAGCATGTCGCCGAAGGAGCAGAAGATGACATCTGGACGCGAGGCGATGGCGATGGCCTTGTCAATCAGTTCCAACGGCGTGACACAGACGGGGCAGCCGGGGCCGTGGACCAGTGTGAGGGACTTCGGGAGCAGTTCGTCCACGCCGAACTTGATGATGGCGTGGGTCTGGCCGCCGCAGATCTCCATGATCGTCCACGGCCGCTTGGCGAGGCTGGAAATGACGCGCGCGTAGCGTTGGGCTACGCGCGCGTCGCGATACTCGTCCAGATACTTCATCCGTTCCCGTGGCCCTTGAAGCCACCACGCTGCTCAGCCAGCCGCCTGGGGCTTGTAGCTGGTGATGGCCCTCATGTATTGGGCGCGCTCGTAGGCGGCCGGGCTTTCGGAGTTGACCTGGCTCATGCTGCCCTGCATCTGCTGGATGGACTCGTATTCGTGCTTCTCCATCCACTCGACCATGCCCTTCTCGATGTCGCGGATGCGGTCAATGCCGTGGCGCAGGAGCACGGAGCAGAGTTCGGCCACCTTGGCGCCAGCCATCATCATCTTGATGACGTCCTCCGGGTAGTGGATGCCGCTGGTGGCGGCAAGGTCGGCGCTGATCCGGCCGTGGAGGATGGCGATCCAGGTCAGCGGCAGGCGCATCGCAAACGGCGTGCTCAGGATGATGTGCGGCGTGACTTCGAGCGACTCGAGGTCGAAGTCGGGCTGGTAGAAACGATTGAACAGCACCAACCCGTCCGCGCCGGTCTCATCGAGCCGTTTGACCATGTTGCCGATGTTGCTGAAGAACGACCCCAGCTTCACCGCCACCGGGATGCTGACGGCGGACTTGACCGCGCGGAGGATGTCCACGTAGGTCTGGTCCACGGCCGACCCCGGCAGCGCCATGTCGGTCTCGACATAGTAGATGTTCAGCTCGATCGCGTCGGCGCCGGCCTGTTGCATCTGCTTGGCGTAGTCGGTCCAGCCTCCCACGCTCTTGCCGTTGAGGCTGGCGATGATCGGGATCTTCACCGCCTGTTTGGCCTTCTGGATGTGCTTGAGGTATTCCTCCGGGCCGATGCGGAACTCCTCCGGCTCCGGGTAGAACGAGCGCGCCACGGCAAAGCTCTCAGTGCCTTGCGAGAGGTGGTGGTGCAGCTCGAATTTCTCCAGCGTCAACTGCTCCTCGAACAGCGACTCCAGCACCACGGCGGACGCGCCGGCGTCCTCCATGCGCTTGATGTTGTCAATCTCGTTCGACAGCGGGGAGGCCGCGGGAACCAGTGGCGACCGCAGCGTCAGGCCCATGTATTTGGTTGTCAGGTCTATGATTTGTCTCCGTTAGTGTTTCGTTGCGTTTCGTTGCTGGTTATGCGGTTGGCGCCGATGGAGGCGGCGCGGGCATTGCCCCGGCTGCGCCACCGCCCGCTGGCTGGAACGTGCGGGTTGCCAGATGCTCGTAGTAGGCGTAACGCGCCTCGACGTCCTTCTGCGCCTCGGCCAGGAGCCGCTTGGCCACCTCCGGTTTGCTCTTGGTGAGCATCTTGAACCGGTTCTCCGAGTAGAGGTATTGGTCGAGGGCCAGCTTCGGCGGTTTCGAGTCGAGGCTGAGCGGGTTGAGGCCCTGCGCGGCGAGCGCGGGGTTGTAGCGGTAGAGCAGCCACTGGCCGCTCTCCACCGCCGCCTTCTGGTGCGCCATGCCGGTGCTCAGGTCGAACCCCTGGGCGATGCAATGGCTGTAGGCGATGATGAGCGACGGGCCGTCGTAGGCTTCCGCTTCGAGGATCGCCTTGAGCGTGTGCTCGTCGCGGGCGCCCATGGCAATGCTGGCGACATAGACGTTGCCGTAGGTCATCGCGATGAGGCCGAGGTCCTTCTTGCCCGCGGGCTTGCCGCCGGCGGCGAACTTCGCCACCGCGGCGCGCGGCGTGGACTTCGACATCTGGCCGCCGGTGTTGGAATAGACCTCGGTGTCCATGACCAGCAGGTTGACGTTCTTGCCGCTGGCGATGACGTGGTCGAGGCCGCCGTAACCGATGTCATAGGCCCAGCCGTCGCCGCCCATGATCCACACGCTTTTCTTCACGAGCATGTCGGCGATGTCGAGCAGGCGCCGGGCGTCGTCGTTGCCGCTGAGCTTCTGGAGGCGTTCCTTCAGGATCGCCACGCGCTCGCGCTGGTCGGCGATGTCCGCCTCATCCTTCTGCGGGTTGCCGAGGATGGCGCCGACCATCTCGTCGCCGACCTGCGCGCCGAGTTTCTTGAGCAGTTCGCCGGCGAACTCCTTCTGCTTGTCAATCGAGATGCGGTAGCCCAGGCCGAACTCCGCGTTGTCCTCGAACAACGAGTTGCACCACGCCGGGCCGCGCCCGTTGGCGTCCTTGGTCCACGGGGTGGTCGGCAGGTTGCCGCCGTAGATGGAGGAGCAGCCGGTGGCGTTCGCAATGATCATGCGGTCGCCGAAGAGCTGGCTGACGAGCTTCAGATACGGCGTCTCGCCGCAGCCCGCGCAAGCGCTGGGGAACTCGAACAACGGCAGCATGCTCTGCTGCTGGCGGATGCTGCCGACCTTGACCTTGCGGCGGTCTGGGTTGGGCAGCGTCAGGAAGAACTCCCAGTTGGCCTTCTCCGGCTCGCGCAACGGCGCCTGCGGCGCCATGTTGACGGCCTTGAGCTTGGTCTCCTTCTTGTTCTTGGCCGGGCAGACGCTCACGCAGATCGCGCAGCCGGTGCAATCCTCCGGCGCCATCTGGAGCGTGAACTTCAGGCCCTTCCACTCCGGGTCGCGCGCGGCGGTGGACTTGAACGTCGGCGGCGCGCTCTTCAGCAACGCCTCGTCGTAAGCCTTGATGCGGATGACCGCGTGCGGGCAGACGATGGCGCACTTCGCGCACTGGATGCACGTGACCGGGTCCCACACCGGGAGATCGAGCGCGATGTTGCGCTTGTCCCACTGTGAGGTCGCCGTCGGGAACGTGCCGTCCACCGGCATCGCGCTGACGGGCAGCATGTCGCCGTCGCCGGCACCGATTACGCCGAGCACGTTGCGCACGAAATCGGGCGCCTTCGGCGAAATCGCCGGCGGCACCTCGATGGTGCTGCTGACTTTGGCAGGCACCTTTACCTCATGCAGATGCGCCAGCGTGTGGTCCACAGCGTTGAGGTTCATCTGGACGATTTCCTCACCCTTCTTGCCGTAGGCCTTCTTGATGGACTTGCGGATCTCCTCGATCGCGGCGTCGCGCGGGAGCACCGCCGAGATGGCGAAGAAGCAGGCCTGCATGACGGTGTTGATGCGGCCGCCCATGCCGGCGTCCTTGGCGACCTTGTAGGCGTCAATGACGTAGAACTTCACCTTCTTCTCGATCATCTGCTTCTGCACGCGGATCGGGAGATGGTTCCAAACCTCATCGGTGCTGAAGTGCGTGTTGAGCAGGAACACGCCGCCCGTCTCCATCGTCTTGAGCATGTCGTAGCGTTCGAGGAACACCGGCTGGTGGCACGCGATGAAGTTCGCCTTCGTCACCAGGTAGCTGGAGCGGATGCCCTTCGGGCCGAACCGCAGGTGGCTGACCGTGATCGCGCCCGACTTGCGCGAGTCGTAGCTGAAGTAACCCTGCGCGAAGTTCGGCGTGTTCTCGCCGATGATCTTGATCGAGTTCTTGTTCGCGCCGACCGTGCCGTCCGCGCCGAGGCCGTAGAACAGCGCGCGGATGACGTCGCTGCCCTCGGTCGAGAACGCCGGGTCGTAGGGGATGCTGGTGTGCGTCACGTCGTCGTTGATGCCGACGGTGAAGTGGTTCTTCGGCTTGGCCTGCGCGAGGTGGTCGAAGATGCCCTTGACCATCGCGGGCGTGAACTCCTTCGACGAGAGGCCGTAACGGCCGCCGACGGTCTTCGGAGCGGCCTTGAGCTTGCCCCAGCCGTTCTCCACGCCTTCCTTGATGGCGGTGACCACGTCCATGTAGAGCGGCTCGCCGCCGGCGCCCGGCTCCTTGGTGCGGTCCATCACGGCGATGGACTTCACGGTCGCCGGCAACGCTTCGCAGAAGCGGCGCGAATCGAACGGCCGGTAGAGGCGGACCTTCAACACGCCGACCTTCTCGCCCTTGCCGAGCAGGTGCTCGACCGTCTCGTGCGCGATGTCCGCGCCGGAGCACATGATCACGATCACCTTCTCCGCGTCGGGCGCGCCGACGTAGTCGAACAGGTGATACGCGCGGCCGGTCAGCGACGCGAATTGGTCCATCGCCTTCTGCACCGCGTCGGGGCAGGCGTCGTAAAACTTGTTGACCGTCTCGCGCGCCTGGAAAAACACGTCCGGGTTCTGCGCCGTGCCGCGCAACACCGGACGGTCGGGCGTCATCGCCCGCATCCTGTGCTCGCGCACACGCTCGTCACTGATCATCGCCTTCATGTCGTCCACGCCGAGCAACTCGATCTTGGAGACCTCGTGCGAAGTGCGGAAACCGTCGAAGAAGTGGAGGAACGGCACGCGGCTCTCCAGCGTCGAAGCATGTGCAATCAGCGCCAGGTCGTGCGCCTCCTGCACCGAACCGCTCGCCAGCATGCCGAAGCCGGTGGCGCGGCAGGCCATCACGTCGCTGTGGTCGCCGAAGATTGACAGCGCGTGCGTGGCCAGTGTGCGGGCCGTGATGTGGAACACCGTCGGCGAAAGCTCGCCGGCGACCTTATACATCGTCGGGATCATCAACAGCAGCCCCTGCGACGCGGTGAACGTCGTGGCCAGCGAGCCGGTCTGCAACGCGCCGTGCAGCGCCGCGGAGGCGCCGCCTTCCGACTGCATTTCCGTCACCGAGGGGATCGTGCCCCAGATGTTGGGGCGGGTGGCCGCGGCCCATTCGTCGCACGACTCCGCCATGGGCGAGGAAGGCGTGATCGGGTAGATCGCCGCGATTTCGCTGACCTGATAAGCGACATAGGCAACGGCCTCGTTGCCTTCCATTGTGACTTGTCTTCGTTTCATGATGCTTTCGTTTTCTCCAGTTCTTCCAATTCGTCCATTTCCCGCAGATAGTCGAACACTTGGTTGGCGTCTTCCTCGCTGACGATGCTGAGGGCCATGCCCACGTGCACGATGACGTAATCGCCCACCGCCGCCTCGGGCACACACGCGAGGCTGACGTCCTTGACGATGCCGCCAAAATTCACCTTCCCCGTCCGCTGCAACGGGTCGTCACCTTGAATGCTGATGACCTTACCTGGAACTGCCAGACACATTCTTGATTTCCTTCGCGGCCGCCACGAGCTGACCGAGCGCGATGCCGCCGTCATTGGGCGGCACCCGCTGGTGCCAGTAGGGCCGAAATTGATTCTCGCGCAGCCGCCGCACCGTGCGCTCCGTCAGATACCGGTTCTGGAAGCACCCGCCCGTCAACACGACGCGTTCTTCACCGAGACGCCGTGCAACGGCCACGACGCACTCGGCGAGGGTGTTGTGAAACTTCGCCGATATCAAGCCAATAGGCGTCGCTTCCCGCACATCGCTGACAATCCCACGCGCCATCGGCGCCCAGTCCACCAACAACGGCCCGCCCATCTCCGTCTGGATGAACCCGAACTCGTAAACCTCGTCGGTGTCCACGCCATGCAGCGCAAACTCCAGTTCCATCGCCGCCTGACCCTCGAACCTCACCTCCTGCCGCAGACCCGCGATGGCCGCCACCGCGTCGAAAAGCCGGCCCGCGCTCGATGTCCGTTGGGCATTCAGGCCGCGTTGCAGCATTGCGCGCAGCAGCCCGATCTCATTGGCCGGGCACGCCGCCACCGGCGACAGGTCGCGCATGTCGAACGCTGCTTCCCCGTAGATCTCGTAAAGCAATCCGAGCGCCGTCCGGCGCGGGCGTTTGATCGCCTCGTCGCCGCCCGGCAACTGGAACGTCCGCAAATGCGCCACCCGTGTGAAACCGCCCGCCGTCGCATGCAGGAACTCGCCGCCCCAGATGGTGCCATCGAGTCCGTAGCCCGTGCCGTCCCACGCCACGCCCAACACCGGCTGCTCCAGCTCGTTCTCGGCCATGCACGAGACGACGTGGGCAAAGTGGTGCTGCACGGGAATCGCCGGCAACCCGCGTTGTTGGGCGTATTTCGACGACAGATACTCCGGGTGCGCGTCGCGAGCGATGGCCGCCGGTTTGACCCCGCCAATCTGCTCCAAGTCCGCAATCACGCGCCGGAATGCCCCGAACGCTTCCGCCGTCTCCAGATCGCCGATGTGCTGGCTGATGAACACGTCCTGGCCGTTCGCGATCGCAACCGCGTTCTTCAGGTGCGCGCCGACGGCAAGCAAGGGCGGCGCGGGCGTGGACAAGTGGACCGGCAGCGGCGCGTAGCCGCGCGCGCGGCGCAGCACCAGCTCGCGCCCCATCAGCACCCGCACGACCGAGTCGTCCACGTGCCGCGCAATCGGGCGGTTGTGGACCAGAAAAAGGTCGGCAATGCCGGCCAGCCGTTTCAGCGCGTCGCGTTCGTCGGTGCAGATCGGCTCATCGGAGAGATTGCCGCTGGTGGCCACGACTGGGAACCCCAATTCCTCCATCAATAAACGATGGAGTGGCGTGTAGGGCAGCATCGCGCCCAGGTGCGGGTTGGCCGGCGCGACCGATGGCGCGATCTCCGCCGACGCCGGCCGCCGCAGCAGTAGGACAATGGGCGATTCGGGCGAGTCCAGCAGACGCTCCTCCAATTCGCAGACCTCGCACCGGGCATGGATGGACTCCAGCGACGGGAACATCAACGCGAGCGGCTTCTCCTCGCGGTGCTTGCGCTGCCGCAACCGCGCGACCGCCGCCTCGGACCGCGCATCCACCATCAGATGAAATCCGCCAAGTCCCTTCACCGCGACGATCTGGCCGGCGCGGATCGCATCGGCGGCGGCCCGCAACGCATCGTGGCGGGCGCAGAGCGACTTGCCGGTCGCGTCCCAGAGTTCAAGCTGCGGCCCGCACGCCGGGCAGGCGTTGGGCTGGGCGTGGAAGCGGCGGTCGCGCGGGTCGCCGTATTCGGCGCGGCAGGCGGCGCACATCCGGAACGCCTTCATCGTCGTGGCAGGCCGGTCGTAGGGCAGCGCCTCGATGATGCTGAACCGCGGGCCGCAGTGGGCGCAGTTGGTGAACGGGTAACGGTAGCGGCGATTGGCCGGGTCGCGGATGTCGCGCAGGCAGTCGGGGCACGTCGCGAGATCGGGCAGGATCAACGCCGTCTTCGCGCCACCCTCGTGGCTGTCGCGAATCTCAAAGTGCGCGTAGTTGACCGGGTCGAGGAACGACCATTCGAGGCTCTGGATAAAGGCGTGCGCCGGTTTCTCCGGCCCCAACCGCAACAGGAAGTTCTCCAGTTCGTGGCGGACGCCCTCGACCTCGATCACCACGCCTTGGGCGTTGTTGTTGACCCAGCCGACCAGGCCCAGCTCGGTGGCCAGCCGATACACAAACGGACGGAAGCCGACGCCCTGCACCGCGCCGCGGAGGGTGATCCGCAGCCGGTTCAGTTGCGCGTCGCTCACAGTCGGCGATGTCAGAACATGATGCACAGTTATCTTCCTGCGGGACCGCCCCGGACTGCCGTCAGGTCGCCAGCGGCGCCTGGAACTTCAACCGCTGGGCCTTCACTGCGGCCAGGGCCGCCATGTTGACGATGTCCTTGACCTCGGCCTCACGGCTGACGATGTGGACGGGCTTGCTGATGCCGACCAGGATCGGGCCGACGACCTCGGCGTTGGCCAGTTGCTGCATGAGATGAAAGGCGATGTTGCCGGCGTCGAGGTTCGGGAAGATGAGGACGTTGGCGGCCTTGCGAAGCTGGTTGAACGGGTAAGTGCCGTTGAGGACCTCCTCCACGAGCGCGGTGCCGGCCTGCATCTCGCCCTCGATGAGCAGGTCGGGCACGCGCTGGCGGACCAGTTCCACCGCCTTGCGCACCCGCTCGGTGCGCGGGTCGCGGACGCTGCCGAAGTTGGAGAAGCTCAGCATGGCCACGCGCGGCTCGATGTCGAAGTCGCGTATCAGCCGCGAGGTCATGATCGCGATTTCCGCCAGCGTCTCGGCGTCGGGGTCAATGTTCACCGTCGTGTCGGCGAAGAACACCACGCGCTGGCGGGTGGCGACCATATAGACGCCCGCCACCGTCTTGCAGTAGCCGAACGTGCGGATGACCTGCAACGGTGGCCGCAGCGCATCGGGATAGTGGAGGTTCATGCCCGCGATCATGCCGTCGGCGTCGCCCTGCTCGACCATCAGCGAGGCGAAGTAGTCCGGGTCGGCGGCCAGGTCGGACGCTTCGCCGCGCGTGAGGCCCTTGCGGCAGCGCAGGTCGTAGAGCCGTTGCGCATAGCGCGCCCGGCGATCCGAGCCGGACGGATCCACAATCTCGATGTTCTCCGCGTCGAGCTTCAACTCCGCGATCTTGCCCTGAATGGTCCGCGCGTTGCCGAGCAGGACGGGTTTGGCGATGCCGTCCTCCACAAGCTGGCGCGCCGCCCGGATCATCTTCTCGTGTTCGCCGTCCGCCAACACGATGCGCTTCGGGCTGGCCTTGGCCTTGTTGAAGACGATGCGCATCATCTCATGGCATTTGCCGAGGCGCGCTTCGAGCTGCTCGCGGTATTTGACGAGATCGAGTTGGAGGCGGGCGACGCCGGTGTCCATCGCGGCCTTCGCAACGGCCGGCGCCAGCCACAGCAGCGCGCGCGGGTCGAGCGGTTTCGGGATGATGTAGTCGGGGCCGAAGCTGAGGGAATCCAGCCCGTAGGCCTTGAAGACGGCATCGGGCACATCTTCCTTGGCCAGCGCGGCCAGTCCACGCGCTGCGGCGACTTTCATCGCCTCGTTGATCTGGGTGGCGCGCACGTCGAGGGCGCCGCGGAAGATGAACGGGAACCCCAGGACGTTGTTGACCTGGTTGGGGTAATCCGAACGACCAGTGGCGACGATCGCATCGGGCCGGGCGGCCTTGGCGTCCTCGTAACGGATCTCCGGGTCGGGGTTGGCCATCGCGAAGATGACGGGCTTGGGCGCCATCTTCTTGACCATCTCCGGCGTCACCGAGCCGGCGACCGACAGGCCAACGAACGCGTCCGCGCCGACGAGCGCGTCGGTCAGCGTGCGCGCCTTCGTCGGGACGGCAAACGACTCTTTCTGCGGATTCATGCCCTCCTTGCGACCGGCATAAATCACGCCCTTGCTGTCGCAGAGGATGATGTTCCCGCGCGTTGCGCCGAGTTCGACATAGAACCGCGCGCAGGAGATGGCGGCCGCGCCCGCGCCGTTGAAAACGATTTTCGCGTCGGCGAGTGTTTTGCCGACCAGTTCCAGCGCGTTGACCAGCGCCGCGCCGGAGATGATGGCGGTGCCGTGCTGGTCGTCGTGGAAGACCGGGATGTTCATCTCCTTCTTGAGCCGATCCTCGATGATGAAGCACTCCGGGGCCTTGATGTCCTCGAGGTTGATGCCGCCGAAGGTCGGCTCCAGCAGCCGCACGCAGCGGATGAATTCCTCGGGGTCCTTGGTGTTGACCTCGATGTCTATCGCATCGATGTCGGCGAAGCGTTTGAAGAGCAGCGCCTTGCCCTCCATGACCGGCTTGCCGGCCAGCGCGCCGATGTCGCCCAAGCCCAGCACGGCGGTGCCGTTGGTGATGACGGCGACGAGATTGCCCTTGGAAGTGTAGCGGTAGGCGTCGTCCGGGTTCTTCTCGATTTCCAGACAAGGCACGGCCACGCCCGGCGTGTAGGCCAGCGAGAGGTCATGCTGTGTGAGGCACGGCTTGGTGGGCGCAATCTCCCACTTGCCGGCCGGTTGTTTGGCGTGATAATCGAGTGCTTCCTGCTTGAGGCTCATAGTGCGAGTTCCAATAAAGATTCCAGTCGTGGTCAGCAGCGGCAGTGCCACGGATTCATCGCCGCCTAACCAGCGCGGCAAACAAGCATTGTGCGGTGACGGCAGGGTGTGATGCAAGGCCGTTCCTGCCACGATGTCAGGGGGGACGCATCACGCCGACAGTTTGACAAACAGCTCCGGGCAACGGGAGCGCGAGCGGACTCTGCAAGGACCAGTCGCTTCGTTGAGAAACGAACGGACCGACGCAACAGTCATCGCCATCTTGCGCCACTCACATCGCGCCACTCACCGTTTGACTTCGCGGGTCGTGCCGCTATCATGCGCGC
>DYDC01000334.1 GCA_020718125.1 Methylacidiphilum sp.
GGTGGAGTAGGATAGGGGTAGGGGTGAAGTTCAATCCTTCATCCCTACCCCTATCTTTGACCGCCGGCCCAGCTTCCGCCGAAGCGCGATGGTTTGTTTCAGCAGTGGCACGTGGGCGATGTCTTTCGGACGCATGATGGCGCGCTTGCTCTTGAGGATGCTCTCCAGCGGCAACACCGGCAGACGCATGCCGTGCCAGCGCACGAAGCGGACGCGCTTCCATTCCGCCGCGAAACCGCCCAGTCCGGTCACGCGATAGACGAAGTTCACCAGCGTGTCGTCGGGCAACGCCACGGCGGTGTTGGCCAAGATGCCGGCTCCCAACCGGCGGCAGAGAGTGAGCACCCTCACATATTGGCGCAGCGGCAGGTCCAGCCAGAGATCGGTGTCCAGCGTGGTGGCGGGCACGCCTTGGAGGACGGCGGCGGCCATGCCGACTACTTGAAACCGAATGCCTTCCTCGCGGAGCGCGTGAATAAGCCGTGCGAGCGGAGGAAGTTTTCGTGCATCCGCCATCGCTCGTCGGGGGTGGCGGCCAGACTTCGGGCGAAGAGGACTCTTTCGTCGTCGCTCAGGCCGCGGACGCTTTGCAAACGCCGCAGAAGTTTGGCCGTTTTTTTTTCCACGCCCCAAGCTTATCTCCCATCAGTCCGCAGTCGAGCCGGAAATCAACCTTGTCTGCGACATCGCCCGCGTTCATCCTCTGCCTCCTCATGAACCGTCATCGCGCTGTCGCCTGGTTGACCGTCGGGATGTGGCTTGGCGCAGCGGTGTTGTTTCTTGCATTGTGCGCCAGCCCGCCTGCGGCCCGGCGGGCGACCAAGCCAATGCTGACTGACGCAGGCTGCTCTGATTATCAGATTGTGATTCCCCGTGCGGCGTCTCCATCGGTCAATTATGCCGCGCAGGAACTCCAAAGTCATTTGAAGAAGATCACCGGCGCGCGGCTGCCGATTGTCGCGGACACGGAACCGGAGCGGGCGCGCGAGATTCTCGTTGGGAAATCCAGCCGGTTCGACTCGCCGGGCGTTGCGGTTGATTGGACCACGCTGGGCAGAGAAGGCTACGTCCTGCGCACCGTCGGCGAGCGATTGGCGATCGCCGGTGGCGAGCCGCGCGGGACGCTCTACGGCGTGTATGGTTTGCTGGAGGATCATTTCGGCTGCCGATGGTTCACGCCGGAGATCGAGCGTGTTCCGAAAGCGCGACAGCTTCCGTTGCCGCAACTCGACGAACGCAAGGCGCCGGTCTTCGAGTATCGCGAAACCTACACGTGGGAAAGTTTTGACGGCAACTGGATGGCGCGGAACCGCCTCAACGGCGCGGGCGGGCGCGGACGGTTGTTGGAGCGGCAGAACATCCGTCCGCCGGTCCCCGCTCTGGATGCGCGGCATGGCGGGGACATCCGGTTCGGCTTTGGCTTCTTCGTCCACACATTCGACAAGCTGGTTCCAACCAACGGTTATTTCTCCGCCCATCCGGAATACTTCGCGCTGCGCAAAGGCAAGCGGAAGCCGACGCAGCTTTGTTGCACCAACGAGGACGTCATCCGGCTCTGCACCGAGGCGATTCGCTCCGGGATGCGCGCGCAGCCCGATGCGACGGTCTTCTCGTTGAGCCAGAGCGACAACAAGGAGCCGTGCGGGTGCGACCAGTGCGCGGCGTTGGAGAAGGCCGAGGAGAGCGGGATGGGACCGTTGCTGCATCTCGTGAACCGCGTCGCGGAAGGCGTCGAGAAGGAGTTCCCGGACAAGATCGTCGAGACGCTGGCCTATCAGTGGTCGCGCCAGCCGCCGAAGACGATGCGCCCGCGTCCGAACGTCGTCATCCGGCTCGCGGACATCGAGTGCTGCTTCGCGCACCCGCTGGCGAGCGGCTGCCAGGAGGCGAACAAGAAGTTCGTGGCGGACCTGCAAGCGTGGGCCAAGGTTTGCAGCCGGCTCTGGATTTGGGATTACACGACGGACTATCACCACTACCTGCTGCCGCTGCCGAACAAGCGGCTGCTCGACGACAACATCCGGCTGTTCGCTGCGAACCGTGTCGCCGGCGTGTTCGAGCAGGGCGCCTACGACACGTTCGACAGCGAAATGGTCGCGCTGAAGGCGTATCTGATCGCGAAGTTCCTCTGGAACCCGAACTACGACGAGGCGCTGGCAACGCGCGACTTTCTCGAAGCTTATTACAGCCCGGCTGCGCCGGTGATCCAGCGATACCTCGACCTCACCCACGACTACGCCGAAAAGCAGCAGGTCCACGTCGGCATCTACGTCAAGCCAACGCATGCCCACCTGACGCCGGAATTGCTCACGCAGTCCAACGCGCTCTGGGACCAAGCCGAAGCGCTCGCGAAGAAAGACGCCGCCGCGCTCGACCGCGTCCGACGTTCGCGGATGAGTGTGGACTACGCCATCGTCGAGCAAGCCAGAGCGGCAATGAAAGTTGCCGATGGCAAGCGAACCGCGCGGCAGCGCGACCTAATCACGCTGGCCCGGAGCCGCTTCGCGACGTTCATGCAAACCTTCGAGCGCAGCAAGCTGACGCGCATCCGTGAGTGGAAAGACGTGGACAAAGCGGACTACCGCAAGACACTCGCGACCGACTTGGGCCTCTGAGCCGGCACTGGCAGACAGAACAGTCTCGCCCGCCCTGACGGAGTTGAGGCACTCTCAGCGCAACATCGGAGCTAGTCCTATGAGCGCACGCCTGAGCCGGGCGTCTGTCTTGTTCCTCGTTCTTGCCGCCGTTCGCTGACTCGCCGCGACCAACGAACCGCCTGCGCAAACCAGCCATTGGCTCAATGCGGCGGATTTCGGCGCGTCCGGCTCGATCTTCGAGACGACGGCGGCGCCTGCGGACGGCTCGAAACAGATCACCGTCGCGAAGGTCGGCGATTTCAAGGCCGGTCAAGGCGTGATGATCTCAAAATGCAACCCGCACTACTCGCGCTGCATCCTGAAATCGCCGGAGAACCCCTACGACACGAAGGCGATGGGCGGCGCGGCGGAACTGCGCGGCTACGACGGCTCCAGCGGCAGTTGGCTGGTGTTTCTGGTCGAGATCAACAGCGCTGAGCCGCTCACGTTCCGCTGGAGCGATGACATGGCGCGCACGTGGAAGGCCACGAAGGTTCCCGTAACATTCGCTTGGCAGCCGCTCAGCAGCGGCGCGGAGACCGTGCCCGACATCTCGGAAGGCTACGACTCGTGTGTGAGCCTGCGCGAGGGCACGGACGTGACCGTGCGCAACCTGCGGATGGTCGGCCACACGGGACTGGGCGACGGGCCGGGCTGGCACAGTTTCAAGACGAGCAGCGGCAAAGCCCGCTGGCCCGTCGGCTTGAAACCGTGCTCGGCGAGCAGGCGTTGCGCTTTTTCCAGGATGCCGCTTTGGTT
>DYDC01000020.1 GCA_020718125.1 Methylacidiphilum sp.
ACGCGCGGTAGTCGGCGCCCTGCGGATCCTGCGCGCCGAACAAACCCCACGCGCTTGTCGGAACTCGTTAGAAATGTCCCCTTTTTTGCGGCCTGCTGCTGCTGTCGTTTCCCTAGATGCTTCTGCTGCCGTTGCTTTTTATGCTGTAGCTGCCGTGTCTTTGATCGCACGCTGACTCGCCAGGCATTTGTGCGATTTCAGTGAGAACCCTGCATAGAGGACATTTCCGAAGAGTCAGGAAGGGGACATTTCCAAAGAGTTTTGACAGCTTGCTGGTTGGCTGGCAAGAGAGGTTTGGAGCGCTGGGTCATGGGGCGAGGCTAAAACAGTGCAATCCGGCTGTTCAGCCGATTCCTCAACCCTCTCAACAACTTATCGCGGTCACAAATCCGTCCTATGTTTTTGGCGTTTCACTCGGCCGGCCAACTCGTGCCAATTCCGCAGGCTTGGCGAAGCCTCCCGGCGCTTAGCCTGCCGCAGTCCGGGCCTTCCCGCACGCGGCCACCATTGCAGGCGGCGGAGCGACAAACTCGGTGCCAACGCCGAGTCGCTTCGGCGCGATGCCCATCGCGAGGCCCATAAGCTGGGTGAAGTAGAAAATCGGCGCGTTGAACTTGGTGCCGAACTCGCTGTTCACCTGGTCCTGATAACACTCGAGGTTGACCTGACAGAGCGGACAAGCCGTGGCGATGACCTCGGCGCCGGAGTCGAGCGCGTTTTGCAGGAGGTTGCGCACCATGCTCAACGCGGCCTGGCGGTTGGTGATGATCAACGCGGCGCCGCAGCAGCGCAGTTTGAGGCGGAAATCCACGGCGGTCGCGCCGAGGGCATTCATCAGGTCTTCGAAGTAACTCACTTCCTCGACGTTTTCGCCTTCGTATTTGCGCGGGCGCAGAATCTGGCAGCCGTAGTAAGGGGCGACCTTCAGGCCCTTCAGCGGGTTGGTCACCTTCGCTTTGACGGCGGGAATGTCCTGCGCGAAGACCTGGATGAGGTGGTGGACCTTGATGTTGCCCTTGAAGTGGAGGTTGTCCTCTTCGAGCGCGAAGTTGATGTGCTCGGCCAGTTCATGGTCGTGCTGGAGGTGCTTGTTGCAGGCGTGCATGTTCTTGTAGCAGCCGCTGCACGGGGCAACCAAGTCGAGTCCGGTGGACTCGGCCATGGCGAGATTGCGCGCACAGAGGGTGTGGGCCAACAACTCGTCCACATGGAAGTAGGCGGTGGCGCCGCAGCAGTTCCAGTCGTCTATCTCTTCCAACTCGATGCCGAGGACGCGGGCGGTCTCGACGGCGGAGAGGTGGTAGCTCTGCGCCATCTTTTCCAGCGAGCAGCCGGGGTAGTAGGCAAACTTCTTCATTAGTCTCCGATCGGGATGATGCGTTTGATCATCCGTTTGAAATTCTCCAACCGCTTGATGCGCGCCGGCAACACGGGCAGGCGGCCCTTGAGCATGAGCATGGTGGCGCCGGTGGCTTCTTGCAGCATCTCCTTCAGGCCGAGCGTGAAGAAGTAGCTGGTGGCCAGCACCGGTTCGTAGCTGCGGCCGGTGCGCACGATGTTTTTCACGAAAGTTTCCGAGAACGTCGGGCCGATGAGGTCTTCGGGGTATTTGCTGCGCCAGATGGTGAATCGCTTGAGGCCATACATCAACTCGGCGATGTCAATGCCGCGCGGGCAGCGCACGGTGCATTGGTAGCACGAGGCGCAATACCAAAAGCTGCGCGTGGCCATGACCTGGTCTTTCATGCCGGCGTCTATCATGCGGATGAGCCGCTGGGGGCGGACATCCATGAAGTCGCCGACGGGGCAGGTGCCGGAGCAGGTGCCGCACTGCATGCAGGAGCTGACGGGGTTGCCGCCGGCCGCGTGCAGCAGATTGGCAATCTCGCGGCTGAATGTGACGGGAGTTTCCGTGGTTGCCGTGGTTGACATAAACAGGTCCTATCTCTTCTTCGCGTCAGCGACTTGGCCGGTCTTGGCCTCGGCGGTCTTGATCAACGTGGCGATCTTGTCGAGCAGCAGTTTCGGCTCGACGGGTTTCTCAACCAGTTCGTCCACGGTGACGAAGTGCGGGTGGACGGCCTCGCCGGGGAACAGGAAGGCCATCTGTTCGCGGATGCTGGTGATGATCAGCACGGGCAGGTTGCGCAGCTTGGCGTCCTTGCCAAGTTTGCGGGCGACCATGATGCCCTCGGCGCCGCGGCCCATCATCACGTCGAGCAACAACAGGTCGTAGTTCTTGTTTTCCAGCGCCGCCCAGCCGTCTTTCGGGTTGTAGGCGACGTCCACCTTGTAGTTGGCCTTCACGAGGATGGCTTTGATCCCGTCCACAAAATCGGGATCGTCGTCAATGATCAGCAACTGTTTTTGTGCGCTCATGGTTGTTTCTCCTTTTCAAGTGTTCGCCGGCAGATGAATGGTGAATTTGCTTCCCTTGCCCGCTTCGCTTTCCACTGAAATCGTGCCGTCGTGGGCCTCGACGATGCGCCGGCTGATGGCCAGGCCCATGCCGCAGCCGCTGTCCATCGCCGCGCCGGCCCTGCCGCGGTAGAAATCGCCGAACACGCGCGGCAAATCCTCCTTGGCGATGCCGATGCCGTTGTCGCTCACGGCGATAACGACCGCGCCCCGGTCGGCGGCAGCGGTGAGTTGGACCTTGGTTTGCGGGTGCGAATATTTAACGGCGTTGCCGAGGATGTTGCCGAGCACCTCGGCGAGGCTGACGGCATCGCCCATGACCGCCGGCAACGGCTCGCGCACGTCGCTGGCGATTTCGATGTTCTTGCGCGTGGCGTGCGGCAGGACGTTCTCGATGGCGCGCGCAATGACCTGGCCGACAGCAACGGGCTGGAACTGTTCCTTGATCTTGTTCACGTCCACTGAGAACACGCGCAGCCAGGTGTGGATGAGTTTGAGCAGGTCATCGAGCCGGCCCTTCATGCGCTGCATGCGGGCCTTTTGCTCGTCGCTCATGCGGTCCTCCAGTTCGGCGGTGAGGCCGAAGAGGTTTTGCTGGAGGGCGCTGAGCGGCGACTTAAGCTCGTGCGAGACGATGGCGGCGAAGTTCTCGCGCAGCATTTCCTTTTCGCGGCGCAACGCGATGGCTTCCTGCCGGAGCCGGTGGCGTTCGAGGCCGCGCCGCGCGATGAGGCGCAGTTCGTCGGGCGTAAACGGCTTGGGCAGGAAATCGTAGGCGCCTTTCTTCATCGCCTCGACGGCGGAGCTGACGGTGGCGTAGCCGGTGATGACGATGGCGACACGGTTGGGGTCGGTCGCGTGCAGGTGCTCCAACACGTCGAAGCCGGAGATGCCGGGCATCTTCAGGTCCACGAAGATCAGGTCCGGGTCGAGTTCCGGCACCAGCGCCAGGCCGGCGGTGCCGTTGCTGGCGGTGGTGATCTTGAAGCCGGCCGGCTCGAGCACGAGCTTGCAGGAGTCGAGCACGACTTCCTCGTCATCAATGATAAGTATCTTCGCGTGTTCCATTGCTAAACCCTGGCCTCGATCTGCGCGGGCAACCGCACCGTGAACGTGGCGCCTTTGCCCTCTTCGCTTTCGACAGAGATGGTGCCTTCGTGTTCCTTGACGATGCCGAAGCTGATGGCCAGACCGAGGCCCGTGCCATGACCGACTTCCTTGGTGGTGAAAAACGGGTTGAAGATGCGCTCCATGTTTTCCTCGCTGATGCCGTGGCCGCTGTCGGCGATGCTAACCTCGACAAAACCGTCCGGCTCCAGGCGCGTGGTCATCGTGAGCCGGCCGATGCCGTCCATGGCCTCGGCGGCGTTGATGATGAGGTTCATGAACACCTGCTGGATTTGGGCCGGGTCGGCGGCGGCGGGCGGCAGGTCGGGCTGGAACTGTTTTTCCACGACGATGTTGTGGAACAGCGCCTGGTTCTCGAGCAGCGAAACGCACTCTTGGATGACCTGGTTGAGGTTGCAGGAGCGTTTTTCCGGCTTCTTCTGGCGCGAGAAATCGAGCAGGCCGCGCACGATCTTGCGGCAACGGTCGGCCTGCGTGGCAATCTTGCGCAGCAACTCGCCGCTGCCGTTCTCGGCCTTGGCGTTTTCGAGCAGCAGGTGGGAATAGGTCACGATGCCCGTGAGCGGGTTGTTCATCTCGTGCGCCACGCCCGCCGCCAACTGGCCGATGACCGCCAGCCGTTCGGACTCCATGATTTTCTTCGTGGCAAACGCCTTGAGTTTCTCGTCGCGCTTGCGGAGCGAGGTGGCCATGAAGTTGAACGTGTCGGCCAGCTCGTGCAGTTCGTCGTCGGAGGTGATCTCGACACGGGCGTCGAAGTTGCCGTGGGCCAGGTCGCGCGAGGCGGTGACGAGTTTGTGAATCGAGTTGGAGATGTTGCGCGAGACGAAGTAGAACGCGGCCATCGAAATCGCGCCACCCGCCAGCGTGATCGCAAGGAAAACGACGGTCGCCCGGACCTGCGTGTCGGTGTATTTCTGTTCGCGGACACCGACGTAGAGCATGCCGACGGTGTTGCTGGCGAGGTCGCGGATCGGCTCGTAGGCGGTGATATACCAGGCGTTGACCACGAATGCGCGGCCGATCCACGGTCTGCCCTGGCGGACGACGTGGGTGTAAACGTCCTCCGCCGCGCGGGTGCCCACCGCGCGCGAACCGTCGGCGTTGTGGACATTGGTGCAGATGCGCAAGTCGTCCTGGAAAATCGTCGCCGTGCCGATGTCCTCGCCACGATACTTGATGTCTTGGAAAACCGTCTGCTTGATCTTGTCCACGATTTCGAAGTTACGGCTGACCAGCACGCCACCGTAAACCACGCCGATCAACCGGCCCTGTAAGTCCTTCACCGGCGCGGCCGATGCCAGCATCATGCCGGCGGTTTCCTCGGTCTCCTGCCGCGCACGGGCCTTCGGCGTCTCGACGAACTTGAAACGGGCTTTTTCGGCCAGGGCCGGGTTTTCCTTGCGCAGGTCGCCGCCGGAGAGCACGACGGTGGCGGCGACCGGCTCCATGCGTTCTAGGACGGCCTTCACCAATTCGTTCTGTCTGAGGCTGTCGCCGGCGCCGCCCGACTCGCTGGTCCGCAACAGCACGACGCCGGCGCCGTCGGTGACGGTCAGCACGTCGAGCTTCTCACGGTTCCGGACCTTGTCCAGTTCCGCGGCGGCCTGCTTGATGTTGCCGGCTACCAGCGCGTCGCGCAGGAAGAACCGGGCACCGGTGAACCGGACGACATCGTTGATGCGCCGGAGGTGGGCCAGATAGATCTCCCGCGCGGCGTTGAGGTCGGTCTGGACCTTCTCCTGCGCCTCGCTGACGATCACGCCGCCAATCAGATGGACGCCGATGACGCCGAAGGTGACACCGACGATCACGCAGACCAGCAGGAAACCCAGGATGAGTTTCGTGGCAATCGGGATGCGCCCCCGCAACACCGCTGGCACCCACAAACCGTGCCGACGGGGCGGCTCGGCCGTTGTGCTGGATTGGCTGGCCGCGGTCATGACACCCCCAGTCCATCCGCCACCCCGCCGAATGTGGCGGGAAGCGGTCGGTCATCGTGGCCCGGGAACATCCGGGCCAAAGCGGTTGTCGTTGTCGCGGCCATTCGGTTGCACAACCTCACACCTGGGCCAGCACGCCTTCGATCTCGGCGAAGATTTCCCCGTCCTCGAACAGGTTCTGTTTGATCGAGCCGGACGGGCAGCTCGCCACGCACGTGCCGCAGCCTTTGCAAAGCGCCTCGTTGATGACGGCCTTCTTCTTGGCCTCGTCGAACGTGATGGCGGTGTAGGGACAGAGCGGGACGCACGACTTGCAGCCGGAGCACTCATCTTCGATGATGAACGCAGTGTTCGGTTCCTGCTCGACGTGGCCCTTGTCAATCAGCGCCATCGCCTCGGCCGCCGCCGCGCCGGCCTGCGCCACGGTGTCGGGAATGTCCTTCGGCGACTGGCACGCGCCGGCGATGAACACGCCGTCGGTGAAGGTGCTCACCGGCGCGAGCTTCGGGTGACGCTCCAGGAAGAAACCCTCGGAGCCGCAGCTCATGTTGAACATCCGGCGCACATCCTGCGCGTCAGCTTGCGGTTCGAGGCCGACGGCCAGCACCACCATGTCCACCGGCTGCTTGCGCACGCGGCCCAGCAGCGTGTCCTCGGCCTGCACGATCAGCTTGCCGGTGCCGCCGGCCTCCGGATACACGTCGGCAATCTTGCCGCGGACGAAGTGGACGCCCTCGGCCGCCACGCTCTGGTAAAACTCCTCGAAGCCTTTGCCGGGCGTGCGCATATCAATGTAGAAGTTGTAAATCTCCGCGCCGGTGTGCTCCTTCAGCAGGTGCGCCAGCTTCAGCGAATACATACAGCACACGCGCGAGCAGTGGCGGTTGGTGTTCTCGTCGCGGCTGCCGATGCAGTGGGCGATGGCGATGGTCTTCGGCTCCTTGCCGTCGCGCAGGACGACGTGGCCGCCGGTCGGGCCGGAGGCGTTGACGAGCCGCTCGACCTCCAGCGAGGTATAGACGTTCGGATACTTGCCGTAGCCGAAGTAGGGCACTCGCGTCGCATCGAAGGTCTTGAAGCCGGTCGCCACGATGACCGTGCCAACCTGGATCTCCTTGATCTCCTCCTTCTGCGTGAAGTCAATCGCCTTGTTCTCGCCGCAGGCTTCGACGCAGGTTTTCTTGCACTTGTCGCCAACGACCGGCTCGCCGTTCGGGCCTTTCTGGCGTTTGAAGTTGAGGCAGACCTCCGGGTCAATCAGCACGACCTGCGGCGTGGCCTGCGCAAACGGGATATAAACCGGCCGCCGTTTGCCGAGCCGCTCGTTGAACTCATCGGGGAACTTCGGCTCTTTGAACACGCAACTGGAGATGCACTCCTGGCAACCGGTGCAGAGGTCCTCGTTGATGTAACGCGGCTTGCGCTTGACCTGCACGGTGTAGTTGCCTACGAAGCCGTCCACCTTCGCGACCTCGGAGTAGCTCCAGAGCGTGATGTTGGGATGGCTGCCCACCGACGACATCTTCGGCGTCAGGATGCACGCCGCGCAGTCCAGCGTCGGGAAGGTCTTGTCGAACTTCGCCATGTGGCCGCCGATGCTCGGCTCGCGCTCGACCAGATAGACTTTCTTGCCCGCGTTGGCGAGCGTCATGGCCGCGTGGATGCCGGCGATGCCGCCGCCCACCACGAGCACGTCGGGATGAATCGGCACGCGCTTGGTTTCCAACGCCGAATGGCCGGCCACGCGCCGAATCGCGCCCTGGACCTGCGCCTTGGCTTTTTCGGTGGCGATGGCGCGGTCGGTGTGGACCCACGAGTTGTGTTCGCGGATGTTGACCATCTGGAAAAGGAAGGGGTTGATGCCTCCTTTTTCGGTCGCGTTGCGGAACGTGTGCTCGTGCAGCAACGGCGAGCAGGACGCGACCACAACGCGGTTCAGCTTGTGCCCCTCGATGTCCGACTGGATCAAGTCCTGGCCGGGGGCGGAGCACATGTATTTGTAGTCGCGCGCCAGCGCCACGCCGGGAAGTTTCTCGGCGAACTTGGCCACCGCTGCCACGTCAATCGTGGCGGCAATGTTGTGGCCGCAGTGGCAGATGTAAACGCCGATGCGGGGTTGTTCGGTTGCTTTGATGTTAGCCATGCTCATGTCCTCTTATGACGGTCGGGTTGCTTCCTCGACCAAATCTATGACGTCTTTGATTGCCAGTTTGCCTTCCAGGCCCGCGGTCTTGAGCGCGTCCTGGAACATCACCGAATCCTTCGGGCACGCCACGACCAGCGTGGTCACGCCCAACGCCGCCGCTTCGCGCACGCGGCTTTCGGACGGGCGCTCTTTCACGCCCTCCACGTCCTCCATCCAGATGCGCCCGCCGCCAGCGCCGCAGCAGTAACTGCGGTTGAAACTGCGCGGCATCTCCACCAGCTCCGCGCCGACGGCCTTCAACACGCGCCGCGCGGGTTCGTAAATGTTGTTGTAGCGGCCGAGGTAGCAGGGGTCGTGATACGTCACCTTGCCCGCGACCTTGCGCGCGACCTGCAGCTTGCCCTCCTGGACCAGTTGGTCGAGCAGCTCGGTGTAATGCACCACCGTCACGCTGTCGTCCTCGAATTTGTATTCGTTCTTGAGCGTGTTGAACGCGTGCGGGTCGGTCGTGACGATGGTCTTGAACTTCGCCTTCGCCATCGCCTGGAGGTTCTTGTCCCGCAGCATCTCGAACAAGCCTTCCTCGCCGATGCGGCGCACGTCGTTGCCGGCGTTGCGTTCGCCTTCGTAGAGCAGGCCGAAATCCACGCCGCCAGCCTTGAATGTGTTCGCCGTCTTGCGCGTGATCTCCTCCAGCCGCGGGTCGAACGACGCGTAGTCGCCGACGAACCAGAGATACTCCACCGGCTCCTTGCGCGCATCCTTGACCTTCCAGCCAAGCGGTTGCGTCCACTTCGCGCGCATCCGGTCGGACTTGCCGAACGAGTTGCCGTAGCGGTTGAAGTTGTTCAGCGCGTCCTGGACCGTCTTGGCCATCTGGCCCTCGGTGACGAGGTGGCGGCGCAACTGGATGATGATCGGCAGTTGCTCGTTGAGCACCGCGCAACGTTCCATGCACGACATGCACGTCGTGCAGGCCCAGATTTCGTCCTCGGTGATCGTCTCGCCGATGAGCTTGGGCGAACCGTTGCCGTTCTTGGCGAGGCCGGCGCCGATGATGTGCTTCTTGAGTTTCTGGACAAGCTGCTGCGGCTCCAGCGGAAAACCCGCCGTCGCCGCGGGGCAGGCGCGGTCGCAACGGCCGCATTCGGCGCACGAGAAACCGCTGAGCAGTTGTTTCCACGTGAACTCGCTCCACTTCGTCGAGCCGGCGGCCATCTCCTCGCTGCCGCCCGCGATGCCGAGATCGCCGGCGGGACGGAGGTTGCCGAAGAAGACGTTGAACGGCGACGCGAGCAGGTGCAGGTGCTTCGAGTAGGGCAGATAGACCAGGAAGAACAACACCGTGACCATGTGCATCCACCACATGCCCTTGGCCCAACCGTGGGCGCTCTCCACCGGCATCTTCGCGAACGCCGCGGCCGCCATGCTGCCGAACGGCGTCCAACCGCTCCAGGTCTTGCCTTCGCCGACCAGCCGGAAACCCGCGCCGAACAGCGTCGTCAACATCAGGATACCGATCAGCGTCAGGATTAAATTCGCGTCCCAGCTCAGGTGCAGGTGCGCCGGCGGGAAAAACACGCGCCGCACCACCGCCGCGCCGAGCGAGACGATGACCGCCACCGAAAACACATCGAGGAAGAACGCCGCCACGCCGACTTCGTCCGGATACGGCGCCGGCAGCGCCGGCGCCAGCCCGCGCACGAGGCTCCAGTTGAAGCAGACGACATAGACCACGAAGCCCCAGAAGATCAGGAAATGCGGCAGGCCGATGCTGCGTTCGTTGAAGAGCCGCGGCTGGAGCAACACGTGCCGGGCGAAATACAGCACGCGCTTGCCGGGCTGGTCGAAGCGGTTTTCCGGCCGCGCCTTCAGCAGCAGGCCGATCAGTTGCCACGCGCGAAAGCCGAACACCCCGAACGCCGCCAGAGTCAGCGCCCAGAGCACCGCCACGCCGGGCAGGCCCATCAGCGAGATTCTGACTGGATCGAGGTCCACGGCTCTTTACCCCTTTCGCGCTTTGATTTTCTCGATGAGCGCCGGCGCGATCTCCAGCGCGTCGCCGACGATGCCGTAGTGGGCCACGTTGAAGATCGGCGCGGCGGCATCGGTGTTCACCGCGATGATGCACTGCGAGTTCTTCATACCCTCGACGTGCTCCGGCGCGCCGCTGATGCCGAGCGTCACGTAAAGTTTCGGCTTCACCAGCATCCCCGACTTGCCGACCTGGCGCGACAACCCCAGCCAGCCTTGGTCAATCACCGGCCGCGAACCGCACACCGCGCCACCCATCGTGGCGGCCAGTTCCTCGGCCAGCTCGATGTTGTCCCTGGTCTGGATGCCGCGGCCAACCGCGACGAGGAAATCCTTCTGCGTGATGTCCACATCGGACGTTTCCGGTTCGAGATATTTCTTGAAACGCACCTTCGGCGCGGCGAGCGACACGGCCACGTCGGTGATGTTTGCCGGCTTGTCGGAGCGGCCCTGCTCGACCGAACGCGCGCCGGGCAGGATGCCGATGATCGCGGGCTTGGCGGCGGCGGTGACGGCGGCTTCCATCTTGCCGCCGTAAAGCACGCAGGTCGCGGTCAGGTTGCCGCCGTCGGCCTTGAGGTCTTTGCAGTAATTGAGGAACGGCACGCCGAGTTGCGCCGCGAGCACGACGCCGACGTCCACCGACAAGTTCGTCAACGGCACCAGCACGGCGGCAGGCTGTTTTTCCCCGATGAGTTGCGCGAGCGCCGTCGCGGCGTTCTCCGGCACGGGATCGGCCAGCGCCGCGTTGTCGGCGTAAAGCACCGTGTCGGCCGCGCCCAGCTTCTGCGCCAGTTCGCGCGCGTTGCTGCCGAGCAGGACGGCTTCGAGCGGCGCGCCGGATTGGGTGGCGACCTCGCGGCCCAACGCCAGCAGTTCGAAAGTGATCTCGGAGACTTGTCCCCGCCCCGCTTCAGCTAAGACCCAGATGTTAGCCATGTTCGTGTCTCCTTAGAGCAATCCCCGTTTCGCCAGAAGCTCGCAGAGCTTGTCGGCTACCTCGTCGGCGGAGCCTTCGAGCATCTCGGCATGGCCGGTGACCCGCGGCTTGGCCATCTGCTGCACCTCGACTCCCGCCGCCGCTTCGACCGCCGGAGCATCCACGCTCTCGATGGTCTGGGACTTCATCGCCGCGCGCACCTTCGCGACCGGCACGTAACGCGGCGGTTTCTCGGCGGCCTGAATGCCCAGCACCGCCGGCGTCGGCACGTCGTATTCGCCGCGCACGCCGCCGGCAAACTCTTTGACCACCGTGGCGGTCTTGTCGGCGAGGGTCGCCTGCGTCACTACGCCGGCGTAGGGCCAGCCGAGTTTCTGCGCAATCGGCGCGGCCAACAGGCCGTCGAGATCGTCTATCGCCGACACACCCGTGAGGACCAAATCCACCGGCAGCAGGCCCGGCGTCTTCGCGATTGTCTCGCCGAAGAGCCGCGCCGCCATCTGCGTGCTCGAGACCGACCCGGCGCCGCAGATTTTCACCGCGCGGTCGGCGCCTTTTGCGAGCGCCGTGAACAGCACGTCGTCAATGTCCGGCGCGTCGAGCGTCAGGAGCGTGACTTTGCCGCCATGCTTGTCCTTCAGCAGCAACGCCTGCTCCAGCGCGTGATCGTCGCGTTCGTTCAGGATCGTGCGCAGGAAACCGGTGTCGAGCGACTTGCCGTCGGAGCCGACTTCCAGCTCCTCGACCACGTCCGGCACCACCTTCATCAATACGAGGATGTCCACGGTTCAGTCCTCCATTGCTTCAGCCAACAGTTCGACCACGTCACGGACCACCATGCGCTTGTCGCCGCCCACGACCTTGAGGGCGTCTTCGAAGCGCGACACTTCATAAGGGCAGGACACGGCGAGCGCGTTCGCGCCGGTGTCGAGGGCCTCCTTCACACGCCGCTCGCTGAGCCGTTCGTAGCCTTTCGCCGCGTAATATGTGTCCAGCCACATCCCGCCGCCGCCGCCGCCGCAACAGATCGAGTTCACGCCGCTGTGGGTCATCTCGACCAGCTTCACGCCGGGGATCGCCGCCAGCAACGCGCGCGGCTCGTCGTAAAAACCGTTGTGCCGGCCGAGCGCGCAGGCGTCGTGGTAGGTGACGGTGTAATCGAGTTTCTTGGTCAGCTTCGGTTTGATCCGCGCCAGGTGCTGCGCGAAGAACGGCGTCGAGTGATGCACCTCGAAGTCGAACCCGGCCGCCGGATACTTGCGCTTGAAGGCGTCGTAGGCGTGCGCGCCGCCGGTGACGATGCGCTTGAACTGGTATTTGCGCAGCAGCTTCACGTTCGAGTCGGTGAGCATGTCGAACAGCCCCGTCTCGCCGACCAGCCGCGCGCATTCGCCGGCGCACTTCTCCTCATTGCCGAGGATCGCGAAATCAATGCCGAGCGCCTTGAAGAGTTTCGCCGTGGCGCGGTTGGCGTCGTTGCCGCGCGGGTGATACGCCGGGTAGCACTCGACGAACCACAGCACGTCCACCGGCCGCTTGATCTCCGAGATGACCGGCACGGGCACGGGCGAGGACTTGGCCCAAAGCGCGCGTTTGCGGGGCGACTCGCCCATCGGGTTGCCGTAACGCATCGTGTTTTCGAGCGCCTTCTGCAACTCGGCGGGCACTTCCTTCAGGCGCGTGAAAACCTGTTCCTTCACCAGCGGCAGGAGCACCTCGGTGAGCTTGATGCCGCGCGGGCATTTGGCCATGCAGGCGTAGCAGGTCACACAGTTGAGCAGTCCGGGACTGGCGAAGACTTCCTCGATCAACCCCGCCTCCAACATCGTGATGATGGCCCGCGGCGGGAACCCCATCTCGTCGCCGTAAGGGCAGGTGGCCGCGCAGGTGCCGCACTGCATGCAGCTAAACACCTTCCGGCCTTCGGGGAAGTTGGCGAGGTTCGCCAGCGTCATCACGCCGGCGTCGCTGTCAGCCGTTGCAGTTGCGTTGCTCATGGCCACATCCTTGGAGGTTTCAGCCCTGGCGGATTTCCTGAACCAGTTCGCGTTTGTAGTCGTAGATGCGCGCGATGAGCGGCATCTGGCCGGGCAGCGCGTGCGTCGCGCAGCCGAGACACGGGTCGTAGGCACGGAACGCCATCTCCACCATGTTCAGCAGGCCGTCGGTGACGTTGCCGTTTTTGATGAGGCCCTTGGCGGCGCGGTCCACGCTCATCGCAATGCGCGCGGCGTTGTTGGCGGTGGCGACGATCATGTTCGCCATCGTGATGAGGCCGCGCTCGTCGGTCTTGTAATGATGGAAGAGCGTGCCACGCGGCGCCTCGACGATGCCCATGCCTTCCGTCGGCGTAGCGGTCGGGACGCGGCGCACGTCGGGACTGGTGATTTCGGGATCGTTGATCAATTCCTCGATGCGCTCGGCGGCCTGGATCATCTCGACGACGCGGGCGTAGTGGTTGGCCAGCGTGAAGTGGACCGGTTTGCCGCCGAGGGTCTTGAAGTATTCCTCGTAAGCGGCCTGGGCCTTGGGCGTGGCCATGCCGTCGGCGGCATTGAGGCGGGCCAGCGGCGCGACCGAGTAGATGCTCGTGTCGGGGCCTTCCTCGAATCCTTTCCAGCCGCGCGGCTTCAGGAAGGTGAACTTCATGTAGCTCCACGGCTCGACGTGCTCGGCGACGTAATCGCGATACTGCTGCGCCGTGAACTTGCAGATCTCCTTGCCGTTGCAGTCCACGACACGGACTTTGCCGTCGTAGAAGTTGACGCGGTTCTTCTCGTCCACCTGGCCCATGTAACAGGTCTTGTGGGTGTAGGCGTCGGAGGTGATGAGCTTCACGTAGTCGCTGTTGCCGAGGACGATCTGCTTGAGCACCGCGAGCGTCCACTCCGCGAACTCGACGCCGTCCTTGGCGAGTTGCTTGAACTTCGCCAGGTCCCCGGCTTTGAGCGCCTTCGAGACGCCGCCGGGCAGGCCGAGCACCGGATGGATGACCTTGCCGCCAAAGTAGCTGATCAGTTCGCGCAGACGGCGGCGCGTGCTGATGACTTTCTTACCGGCTTCGAGGCCGACCTTGCCGATGACGCCGACGATGTTGCGCTCGGCGGCGGGGGCCTGCGGGCCGACGATGAAGTCGGGGCCGCCCAGCACGAAGACGTGCAGCGCATGGTCTTCGAGCATGAAGGTGTTATAGACCAGCTCGCGAATCTTCCGTCCGGCGCTGGTCGGCTCGACTTTGTAGAGATCGTCGAGGGCCTTGGTGGAGGCCATGTGGTGCGCGGTGGGGCAGACGCCGCAGATGCGCGAGGTGATTTGCGGCATGTCCTCGGCGGGCCGGCCCAGCGAGAAGACCTCGAAGCCGCGCAGTTCGGGCACCTGGAAATAGGCGCGTTCGACATCGCCATTCTGGTCGAGGAACACGTCAATCTTGCCGTGGCCTTCGAGGCGGGTGATGGGGTTGATGCTGACGTGGCGCTTCTGTTGGTAGGCCGCATTGGCGCGGGCGCCGGCTTCGTTCCATGCTTTTGGGGGCTCAGGGTTCATGCTCAGGCTTCCTTTGGAAGGTTGACTTTGCGGCGCAGCGTGGATTTCGCGAGGCCGTAGCGATAGAAGGTGCCGATCGGGTCGGGAATGCCGGCCAACGTCTTGGCGATGCCCGCCTCGTCCTTGGCGGCGACGTTGGCGGCGAGCGAGGACATGATCTTCATGCCCTGGTCATGCACGCGCGAGGTGCCGCCGAAGCAGCCGGTGCAAGGCATCCCGCCGGTGGTGCAGGCCGCCTCGCAACCGCTGCGGGTGGCCGGTCCCATGCAAACCACGCCCTGGGCGAGGAAACATTTGTCGTCCATGAGGAGTTGGTGCGGGCGCTTGAACTCGACGAAGCTGATGTCGTTCGGCTTCGTTTCCTTGCGCGGGCACTCGTTGCAAAGCGCAATGTCGGGCGCGATGACGGAGCCTTTGGGCGGCAGCTTGCCTTCGAGCAACGCGGTGACGGCGAGTTTGGTCAGCTTCGGCGTCGGCGGGCAGCCGGGGACGTAGTAGTCCACGTCCACGACCTGATCCAACGAGCGCACGACGTTGTGAAGTTGCGGCAGCGTGGTCTCGCGGCCTTCTTCGGTGAACGACGTCTGCGGGCGGACCTTCTTCTCGTTCGCGATCGTCGGGCAATCCTCGTAGTTGAACTTGAGGATTTGCTCGCGCGGGAACTGGTTGGCCATGCCGGGAATGCCGCCGCTGACGGCGCACGCGCCGTAAGCGATGAGGAACTGGCTCTTGCGGCGCATCAGCCTGGCCATTTCCTCCTGCTCGGTGGAGCGGATGGCGCCGTTGAGCAGCGTGGCGACGATGGACTTGTCGGGCATCGCCTCGATGTCCTTGTATTTGAAGTCCATCGCGACGGGCCAGAGGACGATGTCCACGACCTCGACGACGCCGAGGATGTCCTCGGCGAGGTCCACGACGGTTTCTTCGCAACCTCCGCACGAGGCGCACCAGTAAAAAGCGACTTTTGGCTTAGGCATGGACGGTCTCCTTCTTTCCGTGGACGGCGCAACCGCAGCCACTCGCGGCCTCGGTGGCGGCGACGTGGGCGGCAAAATGTTCCATCTCCGAATCCCACTCGTTGAACTTCTTGGGCATGCCGAGCGGGCCGAGTTTCTTGACGGCTTCGGCCATCTCGTTGACGACGCGCTTGACCTTTTCGCCCTCGGCGGCGGAGATCCATTCGAGGCGCACGCGCTCCTTCTCGACGCCCATGTCGTCGAGCATCCGTTTCAGGAGGTCAAAACGCCGGAGCATCTTGTAGTTGCCCTCGACGTAGTGGCAATCGCCCGGGTGACAGCCGCCGATGAGCACGCCGTCGGCGCCCTTGGCGAGCGCGTCGCAGACAAACTGCGGGTCCACGCGCCCCGAACACATCAGGCGGATGACCCGGATGTTGGGGGCGTATTTCATGCGTGAGACGCCAGCGAGGTCCGCGGCGGTGTAGGTGCACCAGTTGCAGAAAAACGCGACGATGCGTGGTTCCCAATTCTCGTTCGACATACGCGAGCACTCCTTCCAATTGATCAATCGATAATAATGAGTCTTTGCAGGGCCACCGCCAACTCAGTTCACAGAACTTCGGCCGACCATCAGATGAACCAGCGGATGGCAGAGCAGAGCCAGTGCCACCCCAGAGGCACAAGCTTAACCGCTTGCAGGTCGAATAATTGCGGAGAGTCATGGCGAAACACAACCCTAAAAATTGCTGCCCCGCTGTCAGCGATTGCAGACCCAAACGACACTTTGGCAAGCTCCCGACCCCAAAGGCCACATCGGCCTCCAAGACCACGGCGACCCGATCCGCTTCCGCAACATCTGGCTGCGCGAGTTGAAGAGCTACGACGAATAGCGGGCGGCGCGGGCGGCCTACAGCGCAAGCTTGAACGTCGTCTCGGCGCCGGCGTCCCAGTTCTCCCACAGGTAGGCCTGGTGCTTGTCGTCGGCGATGAGCCGCAGCGCGTAACGGACCTGCTCCTCGTAGAACTCACAGAACGCGCCGGTGCGGTGCATGCCGCCGTTCATCTCGTGCGCCTCGGCGGGGCAGGGCGATCCGCAGAAGTGGCGGATGGCGCAACGATCACAGGGCGCGATGTCCTCGACCTTGCGGTCCGTGACGAGCCGGAAAGGCCGGCTCTCGATGACGTTCGCGATGTCATCGCTGAACAAGTTGCCGCCGCGAAACTCCGGCAGGCCGATGAACTCGCTGCACGGGAACATGTCGCCGTTGGGCGCGACGGCGAAGAAACACCGCCCGCCGCCGCAGGGCGAGATGTCGCACATGAGCCGCCGCGCCGTCGGCGCGAGGATGGCCAGCAGGATGTTGGCGAAATTGGCCACGGGCAGCCGCCGGCCGGTCTCGCGATACAGCTCGAAGGTGCGGTCGAGCGCGGCCACAAAATGCCGCGCCGCGATGGCGTCACCGGGCTTGACCTTGCGCGAGGGCGGCAGCGTGCAGCGCAGGATGTTGAGCATGCACGTCGGCGCCTCGTGCCGGTGGAAGAACTCCACGAGCCGCGTCAGCGACTTGAGATTCTGGTCGGTGATGGTGGCGATGACGCTCCAGGCGTGGTAACCGCGCAGCCGGCGCATCGCGGCGACGACCTGCCCGAACACGCCCTCGCCGCCCCAGTTGGCGCGCGTGCGGTCGGCGACGGTCGCGACCGGGCCGTCGAGCGAGAGGCCGATGCTGACGTTGCGCGCGGTGAGAAACCCGATGGCGGAATCGTCCAGCAACGTCGCGTTGGTCTGCACGCCAAAACGGAAATCCTTGCCGAACGCCTCGATGCCCGCGAACACGGCGTGGCGGTTCAGGAGCGGCTCGGCGCCGTGGAAGACAATCTGCGGTTTGCGGCCGTCGGGCACGGTCGTTTTGAAATAGGTCCTCAGCCGCCGCAGGGCTTCGAGCAGTTTGGCCTCGCTCATGTGCTCGCCGTGGCGGCGCATCGGCTCCGGGATGTAGCAGTAACGGCAGTTGAGGTTGCAGCGCTCGGTCGGGTTGAAATAGACCGCCGAGGGTTTCAGGCCGAACCGCAACAGGCGCATCTCCTCGGCGAAACGCGCGGATTTCCCGCGGTAACGCTGGAGCAACGGGCCGCCGGCGAGCGTGTCGGCCAGCTTGTCCTTGCGCACCAGCGCCCAGAACGCCGTGTCGGCGTCCACCAGCGCCATGTAGCCGGCGTGGCCGATGTCCAAGGGCTGGAGCGACGGACCGTTGCCCGTGTTGGCGAAGCGGCCCCGAGATGGAGCCGCCTCGCCAGTCACGGGAATCGTCGAGTGGGCGGGCATCACTTGCCCTTCTTGTCCATCAGGACGTAATGAGAGAGGCCGGTGCCTTCGGCTTTGCAGGCTTTGCGGACAGCGATGACGGCGCGTTTGGACTTGCGGCAGTTCTTCTTCACGGATTCCTTTCTGGGAGGGCCGCCGGGAAAAGAAAAAAGGCTCCCGGCAGACCTCGCGGTCTGTCAGAACCCTTTGCCATCAGGTTCCATTTCGTTACGCCGGCTTCAACAGGTCTTCTGGCTCTCGGATCGTCCGCGTCTCGACGTCTTCCCGCCCTTGCGGGCAGTGACTGGCGCTTCGGCCTTGTCGAGCGCGTCCCCGATTACAGCGGCGGGTCCGCCACGGTTTCGCACCGTGTTCCGTATGCTGAAGCCGCCGCGCAGTGTAGCGGCGGCCGCGCCACTGTCAAGCCGGGTGGCGCTCCGGCGGCGCCTTGAAAAACCCGGCACGAACCCGGGCGGGGAACAACCAATTCCCGCGACCGGTCTTTCACCGGCAAGACACGCAGCCTTATGGGCTGCGAGCGGATAAACCCGAAGCGAAGAAACCCGCCCCTCCTCGTCGTCTGCGACATGGACCGCATCGTCGTCCACACCAACTTCAGCCGCGCCAGGGAGCAGGCCTTCGACATTCCCATC
>DYDC01000335.1 GCA_020718125.1 Methylacidiphilum sp.
AGAAGATCACGCCGGTCAGGACCAACGCCCCCCAGAAAACAATTCGCGCCCGGCCATTCTCTCGCGCATCAGATCCCTTCACGGTCCGATCATCTCCGGACTCAATCGCCGCGTTCCGGTTCTGCAATCGATGCCAGCCCATGCGTAGGAGCAATGCGGCGACCAGCGCGTAGGCAACGTAAGCGAAAGCGTCCGCTACGAACTGGCTCAGGCGGAAAGAAGCCAGCGACAGCGCCACACACAGCAGCGCCGCCATCGCCAACTGTTGCGACCGGGACCAAGCCGCGGGCCGGCTCAGCCAGCGGGCCAGCGACACGCCGCCGACGGTCTCTGGGTTGGCGCGTTTCTGGTTCACGACGCAACAGGTCGGGCGGAGCCTTCCTTGGGTTTTCGGAGCTTGATGCCGATGAAATGAGCGTGAGTGTGATCGAGGCGCGAGACCCACTCCGAAGCGAAGCCCCACAACGGCAGGCAGCCCGCGCCAAACTGCGTCTCGCACTCCAAGCCATATCGCTGGCAGAGTTGCCGCAACGCCAGCGGCGTGAACAGGCGCTGGCGGCCCAAGCATCCCCAAAGTTTGGCATCGTAGAACCTGGACAAATCCTCCTTCGATAGGCCGTCGTGCCAGATCAGCCGGTTGCCCAACGGATACCCAAACATATTCGTCGAAGAGAACGGCATCCAGCCCATCACTGTCGCGGCGATGTTCGCCCATGACGCCAGGTTCTCCGTCAACACGAGGGCGTAGCCGCCCGGTTTCAACACCCGGTGGCATTCCATCATGTAAAGTGGCGTGTCAATGATGTGCTCGATGTTCTGCGAACAGATGACCACGTCGAACATGCTGTCCGCATAAGGCCACACCCTGTCCAGCGCTGTCAGCGTCGTCTGAATCCGATCCCCATGACGGTTGGGGACCGCGTCCATCCCGTGGAGACGCGTCGAGCCGATGCGTTGCGCCCACCACAGGAGCGTATCGCCGTCTCCCGTGCCCACGTCCAGAACAACGGCCGACGGATTCGGCTCCAAGTAGCGCCGCGCCCGGCGGTTCAGAGCGCAAAGGCCGCCGTTAAATGCTTTGTTCACATACCAAGCCAAAGCCCGTTTCCACGGCGCCCGAATGGCCGCGCGAAATTGGGACTGATCTTCGTATGGCAAACCATCCTGATGTTTTCTCTTCGCCATTGTCGGGCATTCTCCGCTTGAGAGGCAGACTTTTCAATGCCTAACCTCCACAGGGCGCATCCTGACACTGCCCCCATCCACACCGGGTATGCGCCGATGCCATCGTGAGCGCCATCGGATGAATTAGCGAGTTCGCGGAAAATCCTCTCGCCAACATCGCCGGCAAACGATTGCAAACGGGCCGATGCGTCCCGCCAGCTTGACATCGTGTCCGCCACCGGCCCCAACCGCCAGCCGGGAAGTCCGGCGGCTGCGCGATATAGCCGCAGATGGCGAGCGCCTCGACCGGCTGGATGCGGCCCTCGCGCGCAAGGCGCGAGTGGTCAAGCCGCGCACGGGTCGAGGACGCCCCAAACCTGCCGCCGGTCACTTGCGGACCAGGTAATCTTCGATGGCCAGATACTGGAGGTCGCTGCCGTAGAACATCGTCAGCGCGTCCTCCGGCGAGCAGATCATCGGCTCGCCGCGGCGGTTGAGGGAGGTGTTCAGCAGCGCCGGGATGCCAGTGAGCGCGTAGAACTTCCGCATCAGTTCGTGGTAGCGCGGATTGGACTTCGCGCTGACGATCTGCGGGCGCATGGTGCCGTCCACGTGGACGACCTCCGGGATGCGGTCCTTCCACGCCGGCGAAACATCGAACGTCAGCGTCATGTATGGCGACGGATGCCGCGACTGGAGTATCTCCGGCGCGGCCCAGTCCATGATCGAGGGGCAGAACGGCCGCCAACGCTCGCGGTATTTGATCTGGGCGTTGATGCGGCCGGCAACGCCGGGCACGGCGGGGTTGCCCAAAATGCTGCGGTTGCCGAGCGCGCGCGGGCCGAATTCCAATCGGCCCTGGAACCACGCGACCGGGTCGCCGCGCGCGAGCAGTTCGGCGACCGTATCGGGGATCGAGGGCGGCTTCTCGAAGTTCACGCGCTTCTTTTCCAGCGCGGCCTTGACCTGGTCGTTGGTGAAACTGGGGCCGAGATAGGCGTGCTCCATCGGCTGGACGAGGTCGCCGAGTTTCGTTGCGGCAAGCGTGGCCGCGCCAAGCGCGGTGCCGGCGTCGCTGGCGGCGGGCTGGACGAATAGTTCCGCCACATCCGGCTCGCGCATCAGGAGCTTGTTGAGCTTCACATTGAGCGCGACGCCGCCGGCGAAGCAGAGCCGTTTGGTTTCCGAGAGCTTGCCGCCGAGGTGGCGCCGCATCAGCGCGAGCACGGAATCCTCCAGCATCTTCTGCGTGGCGGCGGCGATGTGGATGTAGGGATCGTCAATCTCGTCGCCCTGGCGCGGCTCGCCCCACAGGTCCACGAGCTTGCGCGAGAAGTAGTAGCCCTTGCCTTTTTCGTCCTTGTAACGCGGCAGGCCGACGACGTTGACCAGCTTGGTGTTGACGCGGTAATCGCCCCCCTCGCAGCTCAGGCAGGGCGAGACGTCCCATTTCTTCGGGTCGCCGTAGGGCGCCATGCCCATGACCTTGTATTCGCCGTCGAGCATCTCGAAGCCGAGATACTCGGTGATGGCGCCATAGACGCCGCCGAGGGAGTCGGGCAGATACCATTCCTTGATCTTGTGCAGGCCCTGCTCGTCGCCCCAGCCGAGCCACGTCGTCGCGTATTCGCCGTTGCCGTCAATGCTCATGATGGCCGAGTGCGCGTAGCCGGAGCAGTGGAACGCGGAGGAGGCGTGCGCCAGATGATGCTCGAACGGCATGAACCGCACCGCGTGCGGGTCCATGCCAATCTTCCGCAGCATCGTGAAAAGTTGGCGGACGTTGCGGTGGTAGCGGCGATTGCCATAGAAGAGGGCTGCCAGCGCACGATCCGGCGCATACCAGTGGCGCGCGGCGTAGTGCCAACGCGCCGGCGAGCCGAACAGGGGTATCTTTGCAAACGGATAGGCCACCACCTGCACGTCGCCAGGCTTGATGCCGGCGAACTCCATGCACCAGCGCGCCGACTGCTCCGCCTGCAGGCCCTTGGAGTGCTTGATGCGGTTGAACCGCTCCTCCTCGGCCGCCGCGACGATTTTGCCGTCTATCACCAGCGCCGCGCTGGGGTCGTGCCCCGCCGCGCCGCCTAATCCGAGAATCACCATAGACGGCGACTGTAAGGGGCCGTTGGCGGGCGCGTCAAGCGGCGCGGCTTCGGCTTGGCGAAAATGGGCGCAACTTGACACACGCACCAAGTCCCGAAAGGGACGGTCGAGAATAG
>DYDC01000336.1 GCA_020718125.1 Methylacidiphilum sp.
GAGTCGGCCTGCAACGAATTTCATCTGGCGAATAGTTACCGGAGGTTCCCTTATGGCGAGTCAGCATGAACGGCACCGGCCTCGGCCTGCCCGTCGCCAGGAAAATCGCCGAAGACCACGGCGGCACCATCTCCCTCCGCAGCGAACTCACCGCCGGCGCCACCTTCACTATCCGGTTGCCGGTGCACGGGCCTGGAGTGCCGTCGGCAAGTTGAGTGATAAGATTTGGATTTATGGACCCGGATTCATCGTCGCATTCGGTCGCTGCCAAAACGGCATCGGGGGCGTCTGTTACTGCGGGCCGGGAACGAACAATCCCACTTCGTGGCCAGACACGAAAGCCGGCGACGGCGTCATTCCTCTCCCGTTCGCGTCAGCCGACGACACCGCCAACGTCATCCACGCCGGCTGCGCATTCTTCTCCAACGGCCCCGACGGCTGCACCGGCACGCCCGAAACGGCGGCGGACGACATCCGCAGTTGGAGATAGCCAAGGCCGGTTCTCAGCAGGCAGGGGGTTGTTTCGAGAGTTCGTAGTAGCGCGATTCATCGCGCGTGCGTTCGCATGTCGGAAAAGTGACACAACGCGCGATGAATCGCGCTACTACGAACAAATCCAACCCACCGCTTCCCAGCGATGGCCGCCCCGGATACCGCAGGCATCCTAGTGTTGTGTAACTGAGAAGCCTTTACAGTCTTTCGCGCCGAATCACTGTAAAGCCGACGCTGTTACACAACACTAGCGTGCTTTGGCCGCGCCGCGCTGCATCCGGTATCGCAGAAACAACTCGCCGCCGATGCGCTCGCATCGCGTCAACTTCGCGTTGAGGATGTGGTCGCGCGGGAAGCCGGCGCCGTCCACCAGCGTCGGCGCGGTCGAGCCGCCAAAGACGCGCTGGCAGAGGGTGACGTTCACCTCGTCCACTGCGCCCGCCGCGAAGAGCGCCCAGTTCAACGTCGCGCCGCCCTCGGCGAGCAGCCGCTTCACCTTCCACTCGCGCGCGAGGATGTCGAGCGCCGCCGGCACGTCCACGTCGCGCTCGCCGACGACATAAACGCGCGTGTCGGGCCGGCGGGCCAGACGATCCAGCTTCGCCCGCGGCGCCAGGCGCGAGGTGAAGATGAGGATGGGCGAGACGGGCCGCTCGAAGACGCGGATGGTGTCGCGGAACGAGCAGTGGGCACTGACGATGACGCGCACCGGATGCGGCGGAAGTCCGCGGCGGACACGGCGGCGCTGGAGGGTTTCGTCGGGGATGCTCAGGCTGGTGCGGTCGGTTTCGGCGGTGCGGGCGCCGACCATCACGGCGTCGGCGGTGGCGCGCAGCTCGATCATGCGCCGCTTGTCGGTCTTGCTGGTCCAGTCGGTGGGCCGCCGCTCGACGGTCGAGGTCTTGCCGTCGAGCGTCATGGCCATGTTCAGGAAGACGAACGGGCGCTTCAGTTTCGAGTGCATGCGTAATGCGTAATGCGTAGTGCGTAAAACCTCAATTACGCATTACACGATCAGCATGCAATCGCCATAGCTGTAGAAACGATACCGCTCGCGGACGGCCTCGGCGTAGGCGGTCAGCGCCTGTTCGCGGCCGGCGAAGGCGCTCACCAGCATCAGCAGCGTCGAGCGCGGCAGATGGAAGTTGGTCAGCAGCGCGTCGGCCACGCGGAACTTGTAGGGCGGATAAATGAAGGTGTCGGTCTGGCTCGCGCCGGCGCGGACCTGGCCGGCCTCGTCGGCGACGGACTCCAGTGCGCGGACGGTGGTGGTGCCGACACAGACGACCCGGCGGCCGTCACTCCTGGCGGTGTTGACGGCGAGCGCGGTGTCCTCCGGGATGTCGAACCGCTCGATGTGCATCGTGTGCTGCTCGATCTCGTCGGTCGCGACGGGCTTGAAGGTGCCGAGGCCGACGTGGAGGGTGAGCCGGCGGACAAGCACGCCCCGTTGGGCGAGCGCGGCGAAGGTTTCGCGGGTGAAGTGCAGGCCGGCGGTGGGCGCGGCGATGGCGCCGGGCTGGCGCGCGAAGACGGTCTGGTATCGTTCGCGGTCGTCGGGCTGGTCTTCGCCGTGGCGGATGTAGGGCGGCAATGGGACGTGGCCGAAGCGGTCGAGGTCGGGAGGGGCTGCGAAACGGATGAGGACTTCGCCCTCGGCGCGCTTGGTTTCGACCGTGGCGCGGAGCGGGTCAGATTTTGGATTTTGGATTTTTGATTTTGGATTCTGGTCGAAACAGACTTCACTGCCTTCGCGCAGCCGTTTGGCGGGACGGGCCAGCGCGAGCCAGCGGTGGGTGTTGAGTTGCTCGGTGAGGAGCAGTTCGACGGCGCCGCCAGAGGGTTTGTGGCCGAGGAGGCGGGAGGGGATGACTTTGGTGTCGTTGAGGACGAGGACTTCGCCGGTGCGGAGGTGGTCGGGGAGACGCGCGAAGGTTTCGTGTGTCATCGCACCTGTGGCCCGCTGGAGGACGAGCATGCGGCTGGTATCACGCTGCGGCAGCGGTTGCTGGGCGATCAGTTCGGTCGGCAGTGTGTAGTCGAAGTCGCTCGTTTTCATCGGCGTGACAGCCTCTTTTAACCAGCCCGCTCAAATTTCGCCAGACCTTCCGCCGCCCGCAAGCGCGCCGCAGGCTGGCACTGCCGCCGCTTTAGCCGCCAGCGAACGACGCGCATGTCGTCTGAACGCGGTCCGCAGGAATGAAACTGCGCACCCGCGGAAGCGATGCCGCTTCCACCGCACCGCATGGTGCTTTGCATGGTCGGCACGGGCATGTTGTGGGTCGGCTGGCATGGCTTCAACGCGGGCAGCGCAGTGGCGGCCGACGGCATCGCGGCCAATGCGTTCATGACCACCACGCTCTCGACGGCGGTGGCCTGCTTCACGTGGGCGGCGGCGGAGTGGGTCGTGAAAGGCAGGCCCAGCGTGCCCGGCTTTTGTTCGGGCGCGGTGGCGGGCATGGTCGTGGTGACGCCGGCGTGCGGCTTCATCACCGCCAGCGGCGCGATCATCATTGGCATCGCCGCCGGGTTGATCCCGTTCTTCGCGGTGACCAAGCTCAAGCGCCTGATCGGCTACGACGACGCGCTGGACACGTTCGGCGTGCACGCTGTGGGCGGGACGCTGGGCGTGCTGCTGACGGGTTTCCTGGCGGCGCTGGACGTCAACGCCAACCTCAGCACGAACCTCAAGGCCGTGGTCGGCTCCTCCCTGTGGATCGAGCAGGTCAAGGCCATCGGGCGGGCGCAACTTGACACCCGCGCCAAGTCCCGAAAGGGACGGTCGAGAATAGCCCGGCGTTTCAACGCCGGGTGGGCTGGCAACGAGGGACAAGCCCCGTCAGGGGCGGCAGAATCCGACTCGTGCAACGCGG